>JAAYHS010000130.1 GCA_012735315.1 Bacillota bacterium
CGTTTATAATATTCAAATGATGGAAGAACGCCAAACGATTTTAGGAATGGGGGGAGGAGCGGTCACCAAGTGGGTTGTGGGACCGGATTATCGGGTTTATCGTCATCAGAACCCCAAATGTCCTGCGACCTATAGCGAACAGGTGGAAGCCGAAATAGTAAAAAAAGTCCATCAAACCCGGTTACTTCTTAGTTGACATTTGAATTGACTTTCGGTTAAATATTAGCAGTAATTTGGGGCTATTGATTTCGCGGTATTTATGGGTATGAAGACGGAACTCATTTTTTTTTTGCAAAAACCGTTACCAATTTTGAATAAAAATGATAATACCGTTTTTTTAAAAAATTGCAACTCGTTGACTTTTTTCTCGTTAACTTTTTTATAGTTTAAGGGGAGGTTATTAAATGGGAATTATGACGATTCGCCGGATGGCGAAAAAGATGTTGGCGCCGGGAGTTTTAGTTATAATTTTAGCGATGGTGGTCGTGCTTTTTTATGGAATCCCCGGTTTTCGAAATGAAACTTACGCCTATAAAGGACCGTCGGTTAAAATTTACGGGAAGACCGTCAAAGATTCCGACTTTAATAAATATCTATCTCGCGCCGTGCAACAGGCGAGTCAGTTTATCCAGATTAGAACTTTTAACGAAGCCGAGCTCAGGGAAGCCGCTATCAGAACCGCCGTTGAAACCGTCGCCTTTGAACGGGAGTTGAAGGAAGCCGGTTCCCAAATTAAGGTCGGCAAGGCTGAACTCGATAAGGTGTTGAAGAAGTATTTTCCGACCGAGGAAGAATTGAACAGCTTCATCCAACAACAAGGTTTCTCCGGCAAGAAAGAGCTTCGCGAAACTTTAGCCAAAGAACTGGAATATCAAAAATTTGTCCAAAATAAAGCCCGTGAATTGGGGATTACCGTTCCCGAAGAGGAAGTTTTGGGATATGTGGAGGAAATTCATGTCAGTCATATCTTAGTCGCTACCAAGGAAGGCGACCAGGTGATCCGTTCCGATGCCGAAGCTCTAAAACGCGCCAATGAAATCTTTCAAAAACTCACCAATAACGGCGATATTAGCCAACTTGCCAAGGAATATTCCGACGATCCGGGTTCCAAGGATAACGCCGGTTCCCTTGGTACGATGCCGGTCGAATATTTTAAATCGCAGATGGTTAAGGAATTTGCCGATGCCGCGCTGAGCTTAAAAGAGGGAGAGATCAGCAAACCCGTTAAAAGCCAGTTCGGATACCATGTGATTAAACTGAATTCCAGAACAATTCCGACCAGTAAGGAATATGAAGAGAAATACCGCGAGGTTGAGAACCAACTGCTTTATCAAAAAGCCGTGTATGATTCGACATATCGTCAATGGCTTCAAGACATTTATCAAAAAGCCGAAGAAAATATGGAAATCATCGATCCGGCCTTGAGAGCCTATCGCTTGATGAAGCAGGAAAAGTGGCAAGAGGCGTCCGAGGCTTACCAGAAAGCGCTGCGTAAGAAATACTACAAGAATAAAGCCGATGTCTATGTCAACGCCGCAACGGTATACCTTAAACTGAATCAAGCCGTTCAAGCGATTGAGATGTTGAATAAGGCCCCGGAGTTGGTTAAGAACAATCTTGAATTTCAGATTACCTTGGGTAATGCTTACCGGGAGAATAATGAACCCGAAAAAGCCAAAGAACTGCTGTTGGAATATGGCGAACGGCATCAGGACGACTCTTCGGTTCATCAAAGATTAAAAGAGGTCTTCAGTGACTGGAAAATGGACGATGCAGTCGCCAAAGAAGAACAGACCTTAGCTGATATTCAAAAGAAGGAAGAAGAAGCTTTGCAAAGATACCAAAAGGAATTGGAAAGCCGTAATCAAAGCAACTAAGGATGTTTGAGTTGGCTGGATTTCAGCATACGCGGAGGGTGGCTCATACCTTCCGCGTATTGTTTACGTTTAAACATTTTCGGTGTTCAAGTCGTATCAAGTCCGTCGTTTGGGGGGATCATCAAAGTGGAGTATCCAATCAAAACTTTTGCTTGCGGTGAAGTTAGTCGCCGGGATATCGGCAAGGAAGTGGTATTAAACGGTTGGGTTCAGCGCCGCCGGGATCTTGGCGGTTTAATCTTCGTCGATTTGAGGGATCGTTCCGGCATTATTCAGGTGGTTTTCAATCCGGAAGTGGAGGAAGACGCTTTTAAACTGGCTGAAAATCTGCGCAATGAATACGTGATCTCCGTCACCGGCAGAGTGGTCGAACGTCCGCGGGGTGAGGTCAACCCCAATATGCCTACCGGAGAAATCGAGGTTCTGGGTTCCGCTCTGGTGATCTTAAACGAAGCGAAAACGCCTCCGATTTACATAGCCGATCAAGCAGGCGATGATGAGACCGTCCGTCTGAAATACCGTTATTTGGATTTGCGCCGTCCCGAAATGCAAAGAAATCTTATTTTGCGTCACCGCGTAACCAAAACGGTACGGGACTTTTTGGATGAGAAAGGTTTTTTGGAGATCGAAACCCCAATGCTCCAAAAAAGCACGCCGGAAGGAGCGCGCGACTTTTTGGTCCCGAGCCGCATCAACCCGGGACGGTTTTACGCTTTGCCCCAATCTCCGCAACTCTTTAAGCAGATCTTGATGGTCAGCGGTTTTGAAAAATATTTTCAAATAGCCCGTTGTTTTCGGGATGAAGATCTTCGCGCCGACCGGCAGCCGGAATTCACCCAGATTGATATCGAAATGTCGTTCCTTAACCGGGAGATACTTTTGAATTTAATGGAAGAAATGATGTGTAGAATTTTAAAAGCAATTTTAGGGAAAGAATTAACCGTACCCTTCCCGCGATATGACTATCAAGAGGCCATGGCGCGTTTCGGTTCGGACAAACCGGATACGCGTTTCGGCCTGGAACTGGTTGAGGTTTCGGACTTGGTCGCCGGCTCAGGATTTAAGGTGTTTGCCGATACGGTGGCCAATAATGGAAAAGTAGTCGGAATTAATGTCCCCGGTTGCGCCGGCTACACCAGGAGTCAACTTGACGAACTTTCACCGTTGGCGGTTAAATACGGGGCTAAAGGCATGGCGTATTTGGCGGTTACCGCGGAGGGGATTAAATCCCCGATCGCCAAGTTCTTCTCCCAGGAGGAGCTGGACGGGTTGCTGCGGCGATTTAACGCCAAAACGGGAGATTTGATCCTCTTGATCGCCGATAAACCGCAAACCGCGTTAACGGCCATGGGTCAAGTCCGTTTGGAGTTTGGGCGGCGTCTCCAACTCATTCCCGAAGATACTTTTGAGTTTTTATGGGTGATCAATTTCCCCTTGCTCGAATACGACGAGGAGCAAAAGCGCTATGTGGCCGTGCACCATCCCTTTACCTCGCCGTTGCCGGAGGATGAGGATAAATTATTGACCGATCCCGCCGGCGTCAGGGCCAACTCCTATGACCTTGTCCTGAACGGAGTGGAGTTGGGCGGGGGGAGTATCCGGATTTTTCGGCGGGATCTTCAGGAAAAAATCTTTAAATTACTTGGTTTTTCGAAGGAGGAAGCCTACGCGAAATTCGGTTTTTTATTGGACGCTTTCGAATATGGGACGCCTCCCCACGGCGGAATCGCCTTTGGACTTGATCGTTTAGTGATGTTGTTGACCGGTAGCGGTTCAATCCGGGATGTGATCGCTTTCCCCAAAACGACCAGCGGCATCTGTTTGATGACGGAAGCGCCGACGGAAGTCGCTCCCGATCAATTAAAGGAACTCTCAATTAAAGTAGCTGATTAACGTTTAAATAATTGTATTTTTTGTTTGAAATAGCCTGATTCTACCGAACATTGGAGCTTGAACGGCGCCGGAAGCTATGATATGATTAAGTTAACGAATCCGGCTAATAATCGCCGACGCTTAATCGGCCAAGGCGATTCCGGATTAATCGGTTGTAAAATCCCTGCTTTGTTCGTGATGAAGCTGAATTTGTTATGAACCAACACCAATACCTTGGGAGTTCGCGCTCTACTGAGGGCATGTATGCCTTCTCGAGAGGACACATAAGCTCAGTAGGAGGACACCCACCTTGCGTGAGCAGGGTTCAGGTAACGTTCAGCACAGCGGCATAGCGGGGTTTTTGCGTTTTAAAACGGTTGCGCGTTGAATCCATTAGCGAGGAAAACGAGGCTCAAAACATCAGGAATCGCGATGGCGGTTTAAAAAAAGCGTCAAATTCCAGGTATTATTTCGTTTCCGCCCCCGGCGGCCGGGTTGGTGATTGCGGGGGCGGTGTTCAGGGAGTTATTAGGGGTTGAAATCGGAAAATGAATTCAAATGTTTCTAAAAATGAACTCAGATTAAAAATGAGAGCGGAGTTGGCCGCCTTAACTCCCGAAGAATATCAGGTTCTTAACCGTGGCTTGTATGCCGGATTTATGGCGTTGGAATTGATTTCCAAAGCGGACAAACTGATGCTTTATTATTCGGTTCGCAATGAGGTGAATACCGTTGCCTTGATCCGGGAGTTGCTCAAGCTGGGGAAAACAGTGGCCCTTCCGGTATGCGCTCCCGGGCGGGATTTGCAAGCGGCTGTAATTCATGACTTAAGCGAACTGCGAGCCGCCCGTTTCGGGTTGATGGAACCGGGTCCGAAAGCGCCGTTGCTTGAGAAGGATCAACTGGAGTTAGTCGTTACACCGGGACTTGCCTTTGATGAGCGCGGGTATCGTTTGGGACACGGCGCCGGTTATTACGATCGATTTTTGGCCGGAATACCCTCGGTCTTCAAGTTGGGTTTGGCCTATGATTTTCAGCTGATACCGCGGCTCCCGGTTGAAAGTCATGATATCCGGATGGACGCTTTGTTGACGCCTACAAAATATCTTAGCTTTACTTAAACGGCGGAAGACGGGGTCCCGGTGTCTATAGAGAAAGTTCTCCCTTATGAAGCGTTTCGTCTTTTAATAAATTTTCGGTGATGGTTTTTTGGCCTTCGGGACCGGGTTGGATAAATTGCACTCCGATAACGAACGAGTAATTTGAATTTTGCAAAGGCTTGACATGCCGGACTTGGCCGATCAGGGAAATGTTTTTCCCGGCTAAAGGAAATTCGATCAGGATGGTGAGTCCCACCGGAAGCTGCAGATTAGTAAGGATGGTAACTCCCCCTTTACTAACGTCCTTGCTTTCTCCGGTTCCGATTTTCTCGCTGAGGTGTTCGAGCGAACGATCACCAAGGCGTAATATCCGATAAGTAATTGGAGAAAACAGCGGTTTACGGCGGCTGACCCTCCGTTCTCTCTTAATGACTACCCGCGGGTTTTCAATGATAATTTGAAAGCTGTCTTCGATCATGCGGCGCAGTATTTTACTGCGGAAAAAGATAAATTCATTCGAATAGCCCGACTGGATGGCGATCATTTTCTGAGGAAGAAACAGGTCGAACCAATCCAATAATTCTTTGGAAAGCGAGAGACTCATCGTCTCCGATTCAATCGCCAAAATTGTCGCTTTGCCGGAAATTTCCTCAAATCGCCCGCTATCCGCTCCCTTATTGATGATAATCTCCAAGGGTTGGTTTATTTGAAAGATTCTATTTATTTCGCTCGGGTCTAGTTTTAAATATGTTTCACTCATGGGCGCCCCCCCAATTAGATCCAACATTTATTTAAATTCAACATAAAACCGGTGAATTCCTCTAGCCCCAAGATTAGGTATGGTTTGTTTTTGGGAAGTGTAAGTGATATAATATTACGGTGGCTTAACGATGGCACTTTTTTGAGTAAAATTCGTTGTAAAATATAGTTCTTGGGAGTAAACTTGATCGCCGTCTTCTTTGATCGATTTAAAATCGTTGCTTAATTTTGATCCGGATTTTTATGAAAACCGAGGTGGAATAGATGCTCAAAATGTTGGCCGAAATGTGGGATACGAATCTTCGCGAAATAAAGCGCTTACGTAAGAAAGTTGAGGAGATAAATTTACTCGAACCGAAGTTTGAAACTTTAAGCGACTCCGAACTCCGCGCGATGACCGACGAATTTAAACGGAGGTTGGCGGAGGGAGTTTCTTTGGACGATATTTTACCGGAAGCTTTCGCGGTGGTCCGTGAAGCGGCCAAACGGACTTTGAAACAAAGGCATTTTGACGTGCAGTTGATGGGCGGGATCGCGCTTCATGAAGGCAAAATCGCCGAAATGAAGACCGGCGAAGGAAAAACTCTAGTGGCTACTTTGCCGGTATATTTAAATGCCCTTACCGGACGGGGAGTGCATGTAGTTACGGTTAATGATTATTTAGCCAAGTTTCACAGCGAATGGATGGGCCGGGTTTACCGTTTTTTAGGCTTATCGGTTGGAGTGATTTTGCATCATCTTAATTCCGCGGAGCGCCGGCAAGCGTACTGTTGCGATATTACCTACGGCACCAATAATGAATTCGGCTTCGACTATCTCCGCGACAATATGGCTTTTTCCGTGGAAGACATGGTGCAACGGGAACTGCACTACGCCATTGTCGACGAGGTTGACAGCATCTTAATCGACGAGGCGAGGACTCCTTTAATCATTTCCGGCCAAGCCGATGAATCGACCGACTTATATTACCGGTTCGCCCGGATCGTCCCCAGATTGAAAAGGGATGTGGACTACACCGTCGATGAGAAAGCGAGGACGGTGGCGGTCACTGAGGAAGGCGTCGCCAAAGTCGAAAAAATGCTGAATGTTGAAAATTTGTATGATGATGAAAACATCGAGCTGGTCCATCAATTAAACCAGGCTCTCCGCGCCAAGGAGTTGATGAAGCGGGATCGGGATTATGTGGTTAAGGACGGCCAGGTGATTATTGTTGATGAATTTACCGGACGGCTAATGTTTGGAAGACGTTACAGCGACGGGCTTCATCAAGCTATCGAGGCTAAGGAAGGAGTTAAGATCGAACGGGAGAGCCAGACGTTGGCGACGATTACCTTTCAAAATTATTTCCGGATGTATCATAAATTAGCCGGAATGACCGGCACCGCCGAGACGGAGGAGATGGAATTCCGGAAGATTTACGGTCTTGAGGTAGTGGTGATCCCCACCAATTTACCGATGATCAGAACCGATCATCCCGATGTGATTTACAAGACGGAGGCTGGTAAATTTAGAGCAATAGTTGAGGACATTGTCGCCGTTCATCAAACCCAACAGCCGATTTTGGTCGGCACCATTTCGATTGAGAAATCGGAAATGTTAAGCAATATGCTGAATAAAAGAGGCGTTAAGCATCAGGTTTTAAACGCCAAGCACCATGAAAGGGAAGCGGAGATTATCGCCCAAGCGGGACGGTTGGGAGCGGTTACTATCGCTACCAATATGGCCGGCCGCGGCACCGATATTATTCTGGGCGGTAATGCCGAGTTTTTGGCGAAAGAATTTTTAAGAGAGCGGGGAATCGACCCCGCGGAGGCGACCCCGGAAGAGTATAACTTAGTGCTCCAAGAGGCCAAAGCGATCACCGACCGGGAACATGAAGCAGTGGTTAAATTAGGCGGGCTTTATGTTATCGGCACCGAACGCCATGAAAGCCGCCGGATTGACAACCAATTGCGCGGACGCGCCGGCAGGCAAGGCGATCCGGGCGCTTCCCGTTTCTATGTCTCAATGGAAGACGATCTAATGCGTCTTTTCGGCGGCGAAATGATCTCGGGAATGATGGAGCGCCTCGGATGGACCGAAGATATGCCCATCGAGCATCCGGCTATCGCCCGGCGCATCGAAGCCGCCCAACGCAAAGTTGAGAATCGGAATTTTGAGATACGAAAACATGTTTTGGAATATGACGATGTCTTGAATAAACAGCGGGAGATAATTTATGGAATCCGGAGAAAATTACTCTTCGGCGAGGATGAGCATCAAACCGTCCTGCAAATGTTCGGCGAGGTCGTCGATAATTTGTTGGAGATTTATGCAAACGCCAAAGTATATCCGGAAGAGTGGGACTTGGAAGGTTTATTAAAAGCGGTTTCTGCGACTTTACTCCCGACGGATGCGATAACTCATGAAGAGATCAAGGAGCTTAACCACGAAGGACTCCGGGAGATGATCTTAACCCGGGCTTTAGCCGCTTACGAAGCCAAGGAAAAAGAGATTGGGGCCGAACATTTACGCCAATTTGAACGTTTGGTTATGCTGAGGACTATCGACGTGAAGTGGATGGATCATTTGGAAGCCATGGATGAGTTAAAAGAGGGGATCGGTCTCCGGGCTTACGGTCAAAATGATCCTCTGGTAGCTTATAAAATCGAAGCCTATCAAATGTTTAAAGAAATGCGGGACAGCATTAATGAGGAAGTAATAAGAATTTTAACCAAGGTTCAAATTACCTCGGAGGAAAAAGTAACGCAACGGCCTAAAATTCGCAACATTTCCACCAACCTCAACGAAGACGGAACACCCGTGGTTCAACAGCGGATTGTCGGGAAGAAAGTGGGACGAAACGATCCTTGTCCTTGCGGCAGCGGTAAGAAATATAAGAAATGTTGCGGACTGGAAGCAGGGTAAGAACAGTAGTCAGTGATCAGGAGTCAGTAACCAGAAGTCGGGAGTCAGTAGATTGAGGTTGTACTTCTATAAAACCAAAATCGCCTGAAACTTATACGGCTCCAATCTGCATTCCCTTTCGCCAACAAAGTTAAACCAAAAAATGCTGGCTTCTGGCTCCTGTCTCCTGACTACTATTTCTACAACAATAATTCTATTACTTGATGAGGTGATTGCATGATTGAACCGAGCGAATTGCGTAATCAGCTGACGGACCTGAAAAAAAGATTGGTGCAAATGAGGGAGTATCTTTGATCTGGCCGCCAAGAAGCAACGGATTGATGAGTTAAGCGCGCTTTCAACCGCTCCCGATTTTTGGGACGAGCCGGCTGAAGCCCAAAAAGTATTACAAGAATTAACCTCTTTGAAAAACCAAGTGGAACTGATGGAACGATTGGAAAACCAGGAGGCGGAACTTTCGGACCTGTTGGAGTTGGCCGTCATCGAGGGTGAAAGCGAACTTTTGTCCGAAATAGCCGACGGGGTGGCCGATTTAAGAAAGGCGGTCAATGAATTGGAGTTAAGCTCCATGTTGAACGGCGAATATGACCGCTTTAATGCTTATTTGACCATTCATCCCGGCGCCGGAGGCACGGAGTCTCAAGATTGGGCGGAAATGCTGCTCCGGATGTACGTCCGTTGGGCGGAACGAAAAGGGTTCAAGGTCGAGTTCTTAGACTATCAACCAGGCGATGAGGCCGGCATTAAAAGCGTCACTCTCCAAATTTCGGGCGAAAACGCCTATGGATACCTTCGTAGTGAAAGGGGAGTCCACCGTTTGGTGCGAATCTCGCCGTTTGACGCTTCAGGAAGAAGACACACCTCTTTTACTTCAGTGGACACCGTTCCCGTAATTGATGATTCCGTCACCATCGAGATTCGGCCCGAAGATTTGAAGGTCGATACTTACCGTTCCAGCGGGGCCGGCGGACAACACGTCAATAAAACCGAATCGGCGGTCCGGATCACTCACCTGCCTACCGGAATCGTGGTGGCTTGCCAAAATGAGCGGTCTCAGTTTCAAAACCGGGATCGGGCGATGCAAATGCTAAGAGCCAAACTTTTTGAGAAATACCGTCAGGAACAGGAGGCCAAGCTGGCTCAGATTAAAGGCGAGTATACGGAGATTGCCTGGGGAAACCAAATTCGCTCTTATGTTTTTTGCCCTTATACAATGGTAAAGGACCACCGGACCGAGCTGGAAACCGGCAACATCCAGGCGGTAATGGATGGAGAGTTGGACCCATTCATTGAGGCTTATTTGAAGTCGGAACATAATAAAAATCAAATCGGCAAATAAAACCGACAAACCCCGGTCAAAATAAAACCGGGGTTAATTTTTGAAATCATTAAGCGATCGAAATCAAAAGATTATCCAGAAAATATACTTTTGCTTTGATCTTTCTTCGCGCCTCCGTGTCTCTGCGGCCAATAAATAATTAGCCACGGAGACTCAGAGACACGGAGTAAAAAATAATTTTCATCCTTTTACAAGTAGGCGGCTATCTTCAAAATAATTAAAAGCGGGGTGAATTTTCCTGGACCGGGAAAAGACATACCACCGAATCCTATTTCTCTTCGGTTTTTGCTCCTGTTTATTCTTCATCGGCGTGGGTCGGCTTTTTAAAATTCAAATCATTGATTACGGGAAATACGCGCGATTGGCCGCGGAACAACACGGACATCAGTTGTTGAAAAACCAATTGCGAGGCGGGATTTATGACCGCAACGGCAAATTGTTAAGAAGTTCGACCCGAAAGTGGTATTTATTAGTTGAAAACACCGGTTTCAAGTATGGGAAGGAATTTGATGAGAGCTTAGACTTTCTGTCAAATTTTCATTCGGAAGCGAGGGCTAATTTGGACCGCGCTTACTGGGTTTATTCCAAACCTTTGAACCGTCGGGAGATTAGCCGTATTCTGGCTATGGGGAATCGGGATTTAAAAATTATCGCCAATTTGACCGGAAGAGATCAGCAGGAAAAAACGGCTTGGCATGTTTTGGGAATGATCCTTCAGGAGGAGGCCCGGTCCGGCTTGGAATATACTTTGGAACCGGTTCTAAAACAACCTTCATTTGCGGCGTCGGTTAAGTCGTTAACCGACGGAATGCGCCGACCTCTTCCCGGATTAGGGCTGAGATCCGTTGAACTGCCCAATCCTCACGGGTATTTTCTGACCATCGATTATTCAATTCAGAAAACGGTGGAAACGGTATTGGATCAAGGGAAAATTTGCGGGGCGATCGTGGTTTTAGACGCTAAGAACGGAGACATTTTAGCGATGGCCAGCCGTCCGATGGTGGATTTAAATAATTTAGGGGAGAGTTTGAAAGACCCGGAATCGCCTTTTATTAATCGCGCGATTACCGCTTATCCGCCGGGTTCGATTTTTAAAACGGTGTTGCTCTGTGCCGGCTTGGATTCGGGAGTAATCTCCGGAACGGAACTTTTTAGGGACCAAGGATATATTGATATAGGGGAGAATCGCTGGAATTGCCCGACTTCCGATGGGAAAGGACACGGCTTGCTAAATCTTACCGAAGCCTTCGCCTACTCATGCAACCCGGTTTTCATCGAATTGGCGTTGCGGCTAAATCCCGTTTTAATTGGGGACTATGCCGAAAAATTCGGATTTGGAAGGCCTCTAAACATTGGGCTTGGCGATGAAACTTGGGGAGAAGTCCCGTCGGGCATCGGACTTTCCTTAGGTGAACGGGCCAACTTGGCTTTAGGCCAGCAATTAATCAGCGCTACTCCCTTACAGGTCGCTTCGTTGATCCAAACAATCGCCAACGACGGTCTTCGCTTTCCGCCGCGGTTAATCAAGGCTAAAATCGCCCCCAACGGAGAAATCATCGAGTTGCCCCATAGTGAACCCGTTGCCAGGGTGATCAAACCGGAAACGGCTTATCGGGTCAAAAAAATGATGGCCGCGGTTTTGGAATACGGAACCGGACGAGAAGCGCAGCCGTTGTGCAAAGCGGCCGGGAAAACAGGAACGGTCCAAAACAAGGAGGGGATGGAACATCCGGATCATGCCTGGTTTGCCGGATACGCGCCCTTACACGCTCCCCGTTATGCAGTTGTAGTTTTTTGTGAGAAGGGGGTATCCGGAGGGAAAACAGCCGGCCCGATCTTCAGGGAATTAGTGGATAAAATTACCAGCTTATAAGACTAGCACGGAATTCCGAATGCGAACATAGGAATATTGGTACGGAGATCAACTTTTCTATCGTGATTTGATAATCATACTTTCCGTCAATTCCTATGGAGGTGTCCTTACTGCATGGTAATTCCGATCATCGGGCCGGCCTTTCAACTAATAGTAGCCGGTTTTTATTATCTTTTCGGTTATATTTCAAATAATAACGTTTTCCCGCTTCCTTTGTCGGAAGAAGAAGAAAGCGCCCTTTTGGTCAGGTTGGAACAAGGGGATGAGGAGGCCCGCAATATTTTAATCGAACGGAATTTAAGATTGGTGGCCCATATTGTCAAAAAATTTGACAGTACCGGCGAAGATATCGATGATTTGATTTCCATCGGAACCATCGGTTTGATCAAAGGGATCGGGACTTTTAAGCGCAACCGCAACACCAGACTGGCCACTTATGCCGCCCGTTGCATCGAAAATGAAATTTTGATGCATTTACGGAGCATAAAAAAGAATAAAAACGATCTCTTTATCTACGATCCGATCGGGACCGATAAAGAGGGAAACGAAATCGCCTTGATCGACATTTTGGATACCGGCCACGAAGTGGTCCCTGATCAAGTAGAAATCCTTCTTGAAGAAGAAAAACTCCGCGAAAAGCTGGACCAACTCAGCAAAAGGGAAAAGAAAGTGATCGAACTCAGATATGGGTTGAACGACGGGATCAATAAAACCCAACGGGAAATCTCCAAAATGCTGGGCATCTCCAGGTCTTATGTTTCGAGAATCGAAAAAAAAGCCTTGCGAAAACTTTTTTCCGATTTAACCGCGGCTAATGGCGAAAAAGATCCGGGTCAATAATAGTTGGCTACCGGCTATTTTTGCAAACGGTTGAAGTTAGGTTGGGCAAGGATCAAAAAGCCATTATTTGCCAAGCATAAAAAGGAGAAGGGAGGTTATTCTATACTCAGAGATTTGTAGTGGCCGAGGCGCAGATTGATAACGGCCTTGCCCCAGAGGCCTTGAGGGTCGTTATCAGTCGAGCAACTGATCGGTATGGGTCCGCAAAGGTTGGATTCATACCGGTCTGAGCGCAGATCGTCATAGGTGGGCCAACTTATTACGGCGGTTGATGAGATCGTCGTGGTAGGGAAACTTATCTATGGCGGTCGAGCCCAGATTGTTATCAGAGCGAAAGGGTTTGCTTGCAGTCGAGAGATTGCAGGTAGATCCCCAAGTTTTGATAACAGTCGGTCAAAGGTTATCGTAGTACGTGTAATGGGTGTTCGTAGCCGAAAGGTTGCGGGTATCCACGCAACGTGGTGCGGTAGCCGGAGATAAGGTTACTACAAGTCTCGTCTTTTACTTAGAGGGGCAATAATACTACATGCCGGTAAAATTTATTTAAAAAACGGAGCTATCTTTAAATAATCGCCGGTTTTCCCAAAATTCACACATATACTCCTATTATTTAGGTTTTCTTAATTTCCATTATTCGATTATAATAATAGTACAGTCCCTCTTTGTACGGATAAGTTCGTGTAGGGACTATTCGAGCATTTATTTGACACAGGCGCCGGTGGACAGGTAAATGCTCAGCCCATGGCGGATCTAGCCGGCTTTCCAAAATGGGTTTTTCTTCTCTTAAGGTTTTGGTTTTAGGTTTTACAATTATTTGCTTCAATGTTTGTCATTTACCACCTTTTAAGGTGGTTATTTTTTTTATTAATTTATGTCCGACATATTGACAATTTAGATTTATGTCGTGTAATATGGTAATATACAGAAATTTAAACCATTTTTAAATAAATAGCGAAATAATGAATTTAATGGGGAATTCGTTGGCAAAGGAGGTCAAAATAATGGATCGTGTTCAAGTAATCAATCATCAAGGAAAAGAAATAGTGTATATTGATTTTTCTAATATTATGGTTACTGAAATAGAGACACTTAGAAAGGTTATTGAAGCGGCCAAGGAGATCATTAAAAAATACCCTCCCGCTTCGGCTTTAACTTTGGTAAATTTCGATAATTTAAGATTTAGCGCCCAATTTATCTCAGAACTTAAGGAATTTACACTGCATAATAAACCATATGTAAAAATGGGGGCCGCTTTCGGAGTCCACCAAGGTGTTCGAAAAGTCGTTTTTGACGCGGTGATGAAATTTACCGGCCGTAATTTACATGTATGCGATAGTAAGGAAGAGGGACTTGATTGGCTGGTTTCCAATTGCAGTTAGTTATAAAACCGATAAAACTTCCGCCGGATTTTAGTTCCGTGCGGAAGTTTTTATTTTAATTTGATCGCCTCGGGCAATCAGTGGTAAAGGTGAATTGGAATTCGCTTGGATTAATTTAACAAGCAATATAGTTCAACACGTCCGGAATTTTTCGCCGGTATTTTCGTTTGATCCATGAGCAAGGGGTTATCGGGAACGCTTCCGATGCTGATTTATCTTAAAAGCCGGACTAGCAGACTCGGCGATTACCGCAGCAGCAGCAAATAATGATTATTAGGATTATGATCCACCAGCAACCGCCGAAACCGTCAAATCGAGCATTCGTCATGTTTTTTCCCCCTTTCGAATAATGATTCAATCGAACTGATTCCGGATGAGTATCCATCAAGGTTTAATGATGAATCAAACTTTCCTGTTTCCCAAAATTTATGTGAAAAGGGCATTAGCGTTAGTTTTGGGTCGGCGCGGGAATCGGCGCTTGTTATCGAAGCGCTAATATAGTTTATGGATAATTTACCGGACGGGAATATGGCGATGGTATTTTTTTAAAAAATGCGCCATTACGACTATGGTCGAAGGAATATTTTTTGAATGATTATCGTAATTAAACATTAACATTGGATTTTTGAAAGGTAAGATTGATATTTAGACGGCGAACGGAATAAAGGAATCAGGGGAAATTTGGTGAAGTTATAAACTAAATTGATCCGGAGGAGGATAAAAATGGACGTTATTGCTTATCTGCCAAATTTGGATTTATTGGCGTTTTTCTGTCTCTTTTTCGGATTAGCGTTCGTTATTTTTGAGATGTTCACGCCGGGGTTCGGCGTTCCGGGAACGCTGGGAGTAATTTTATTGGTATGGGGAGTGGCGCGGGCCGCCCGGAGTGTAACCGATGTAATGGTTTTAACCGGAGTTATCTTGGCGATTCTCGCTGTTGCGCTGTTGGTAGTATTGCGTTCGGCATCCAAGGGACGGTTGGCCAAGAATCTGGTCCTCGGGGATGCCTTCAAAAAAGAGCATGGTTATACGGGAACCGAGGATTTAAAAGGCTTCTTGAATAAAAGCGGGACGGCATTGACCGTGTTGCGGCCGGCGGGAACGGCTGAAATTGATGGGGTTAAACTGGATGTGGTGACCGAATCCGAGTTTTTACCGCAAGGGACAAAAGTAAAGGTGATCAAGGTTGAAGGCCGCAAGGTTGTAGTCCGCGGCGTGGACATGTAGGACCATCTTTATTAACTACGGTTTTGGTTGGAAATAATTAATCAATAAAAAAGGAGGCAATAAAATGGACCTTTTGAGCGGTTTTTTCCTGATTGTGCTGCTAATCGTCTTTTTCTCGTTCTTTCTTAATTTTATTCCGGTTGGTTTATGGATTTCCGCTTTTGCGGCGGGAGTGAAGATCGGCATCTTCAACCTGATTGGAATGCGGCTCCGCCGGGTGGTTCCTTCCCAAATCGTTATCCCATTGATTAAGGCCACTAAGGCGGGGTTGAACGTTTCATCCAATAAATTGGAGGCTCATTTTTTGGCCGGTGGAAATGTGGATCGGGTGGTTAATTCGTTGATCGCCGCCCAACGGGCCAATATTCCCTTGGAATTTGAACGGGCCGCGGCTATCGATTTGGCCGGGCGCAATGTGTTGGAAGCGGTCCAGATGAGCGTTAACCCTAAGGTGATTGAAACTCCGGTTGTGGCGGCCATCGCCAAGGACGGTATCGAGTTGAAGGCCAAAGCCAGGGTAACGGTAAGGGCCAATATTGACCGTCTGGTCGGAGGCGCCGGCGAGGAGACGATTATCGCCCGGGTGGGAGAAGGAATAGTCACTACGGTCGGCTCGGCGGAAACTCATAAAGAGGTCTTGGAAAACCCGGATCTGATCTCCAGAACGGTTCTGAATAAAGGTTTGGATGCGGGAACCGCTTTCGAGATCTTATCGATTGATATCGCCGACGTGGATGTGGGCAGGAATATCGGAGCCCAACTCCAAATGGATCAGGCTGAGGCCGATAAGAGAATCGCCCAAGCGAAAGCCGAGGAAAGAAGGGCGATGGCCGTAGCCAGGGAACAAGAGATGAAGGCCGCCGTCCAAGAAATGCGCGCCAAGGTTGTGGAGGCCGAAGCCGAAGTGCCGAAAGCCATGGCCGGCGCCTTGCGGGAAGGGAAATTGGGAGTAATGGATTACTATACCATGCAAAATATTATCGCCGATACTCAGATGCGGGGATCGATCTCCGGCATGGCTAAAAGCGACGGCTCGGGGACGGAAAAGAAATAATCGGCGATTACCGGTTTCAAAGGAGTTGAAGATCTGATGAAAAAGAGGCTTTATTTAAGGAGCGGTTCAAAGCGGTCCCCGAAAATGAAATCCTCTCCGTTACCCGAAGATCGCCCGCCGGTCAAACTCCAGTCGCCTGTCGATTCCGTTTACCATAAAGAGATTGGCCGGAATGAGGGTTCTTTCGATTTGAGGATGAATCGCGAAAATATCCTGCGGGGGATCATTTTCGCGGAGGTTTTGGGAAAACCGAAAGGGATTAGCTATCGGAAAAGATAGGACTGTCGTTTAGATTTTAATGATTTGGTATTGATCCGCCGCCTCCGCCGGGGCGGTTTTTTTATTCAAATCACCCTCGGGATTAACGTTCCTTTACGATACAAAATGCGAATATAATCAGCAGTAATTTTCAAAAGTAAATTTTTGTTTTTCTTAAAAAGCAGGAAATGGTCGCGGCTAAACCGAAATGGATTTTAATACTATGAATTTTTTGCGGAAAGGAGTATTTTTAATGATCAACGGCTTTTTACGCCAAACGTTTTTTAATAATACGGTATTGGATTACTTAATATCAGTCGCTATTTTTGTAATCGGAAGCCTGATCATTTGGCTTTTTAAGCGTATTTACTTGCCGCGACTCAAAGTTCGGGTAGAGAATACCGAAACCGGGGTTGATGATTTTATTCTGAAAATGATTGAAAGTCGAATCTTACCCTTGGCGTATTTCGGAGTTTTTTATATTTGCATGTATGGATTAAATTTAAGACCGATTTTTAGCAAGGGGTTGAATATCACGGGACTGCTATTATTGGTAGTTTTCGGCGTCCGGATAATCTTGTCGATCTTTGAATATAGCGTCAATAATTACTTAATCCAAAAGAAGGATTTGGATTTATCCAAACAGCAAGCGATAAAAGTCGTCGTGAATATGACTAAGCTCATTGCCTGGTCGTTGGCGGTAATCATTATTTTCGATAACTTCGGTATTAAGATTTCCGCTTTGATGACCGGTCTCGGCATCGGCGGCGTGGCGGTGGCTTTGGCGTCTCAAACGGTGTTGGGCGATATGTTCAATTATTTCACCATCTTTTTCGACCGGCCCTTCGCTCTCGGTGATTTTATTATCATCGACGAATACCGGGGCACTGTGGAACATATTGGAATCAAGACCACCCGGCTCCGGAGTTTGAGTGGAGAACAACTGATCTTTTCCAATAGCGACTTGACCAATTCCCGGGTGCGCAATTATAAACGGATGGAGCAGAGGCGGATTTCGTTCCAGTTTAGAGTATCCTACGATACTCCAATTGAGATGTTGGAAGAGATTCCGGTCATCGTCCGGAAGATTATCGAAAAATTTGACGCTACAATTTTTGATCGGGCCCATTTTTTTCAGTTGGGTGAGTTTGCGCTAATCTTCGAAGTGGTCTATTATGTATTAAGCAGCGACTACAAGCGTTATATGGATATTCAACAAGAGATAAACTTGATGATTATGCGGGAATTTAAAGCGAGGAATATTAAATTTGCTTACTCCACTCAAAGGTTATTTGTTAATCAACCGGTGAAGGAATAAAAATACCGGCTGGGGTGAAAATGCTTCAATTATCAAGACCCAGTCTTTCGCGTTGAGAGTGTGGCTTAGGTAAAAAGGCAGCTAATATAAGATTCGATTCAGGTGGGTGGTCATAGAGGGTGGGGCTCCCGGAGTGACAGTTAATCTTAGGGGCACTGTCAATGATGGGTGACTTTAATGGTTCACTTTAAAGAGGGTGACATTTACGTTCTTCCATAATGAAGCTCAGCACACCGATGATATCAAAAAGAGGCTGAAACAACTCAATTAAGTTGTAATAAAGGTTTTTAACGGAGTTTGTAACATATAAAAACCGTCGGAGGTTTTATCCTTCCGGCGGTTTTTATATAAGGCCATAACAGCCGTTCAATAAAATGCTTTAATAACGTAGTATTATGGGATTGCTATTTTAGCTAGGGAGATATCACAAGGAGTGTCACCCACACTATACCCCTGACCGTTTGAGATATTAGCCGTGTCTGGATTAAAAGAATAGGAATACAGGTTCTCCGTTATCCCATTACCATTACAAGAAATATAAATTAAGCGATTATTAGGATGCAATGCGAAATCTACGGGTGAAACGGCTGTGGTAAACGTATTCTTTGATGTTAGAGTTCCGTCTGTTGGATTTATTTTTAATACTTCGATTTTGTTACTGGAAGAATCGGTAGCCAAGATATATTTTCCATTCTGATTAATGCACCGAAGGATACAAAATGAAGTTTGTCTTTCGGTAAAAGTCTTCGGTTCCGACAGTGAGCCCGGCCCCACTACCCTGAATTGATCAATACCATCCAAATGCCCTATGTACACATAGTCACCATAACACACCACTGAGCTGGGGGCTCTTCCGGTATCATACGCATTGCAAAAATTCAGTGCGCCGTTGGCATTAACCTCATAAATATATATTTTGTTGTCCTTGGAATTATTATCACGGGCTGGCGCGTAGAGGAATTTACCATCGGGAGTAAGGATCGGATTATAAACAGTTAACGTATTTAAACCAGTCATGGTCCAGAGGTAAGTCAATGCTCCGTTACTTTTAATAGAAAATCCTAAAATATTTCTCTGGTCATCCATCAGATAAAGAAACTTGCTGTCAGGTGTGAATAATAAGGTAAAGGGTTGGGAAGTTCCCAGGTTAAAGCTGCCGCAAGGAGCATCAAGATCGCCAGTCTGTTGGTTAATCGAGTAGGTTTCTAAGATATATGCTGATTGAGATGAATCATAGTAAACCAAGGCTAAGTATTTACTGTTGGGAGTGGTCTTAGTAGCAATGATTGGATAATTAATTAAACCACTTCCCCGGGTGTGAGTGTTTACTAAACTAATGGTGCCGTCGGTCAGGGCTGAATAAATCCTGAGGTCGCTGGAACCGGAAGTGCATACATATAGATAAGTCAGGTAGCTAGATGACAGCTTAGAGCTGTTGCTTTTGCTTCCACCGCCACAGCCTACGATTAAGGCGCTTGATAATATGAGACCTAATAAAATCAAAAAATATTTTTGTTTCATAAAGTCACTTCCCTTTCATATTTTGTGAAAAAATCATTAAATTAAGCATCCATTTCAAACAGTAATAAAGCTATAAACCAGCCCCGGCGATTTAACATCATTATTCCTCCTTTCATCTACTTAATCGATATTTATTTTAAAGGAATAGTTCACAACAAATTCTCAACAAATGATGATCAATAACATTTTGTGTGTCCAAATAGTTAATTAGGATAATCAGGGAATTTCCCCAGTTTAACAGGCGTTAATCAGTTGAATAACAGGGCGCTGTCTTTGGGATAAGACGGGGTCTTTTTTTATTGTTCGGTTTTTCATTGCGCTATGAGGAGCATTTCCTGTTGAGAATTTGTTTAGAAACGATTGATATATTAAATGTTGGTTTTACTAATATGATAATTTACAGGAGGCATTTAAAATTGATGCGTAACAAAAGTAACGTGATGATTAGCATAGTTTTGTTTTTCGTCTTAGCGTTGGTTCTCACCGGATGCGGCGGTGGCGGTGGAGGAAACAATAATTGGGGAGGCGGCAATGGGGGAGACGTTGGTGGCGGGGGAGGCATCGGCAGGCCGGTTACCGCCAACGACTATTTAGGGACCTGGTCTTGGCAGGGCTCGGAAGAGTGCGAATATTCGGTCCAGTTCACAGTTGGCCCTAAGATTGAAGATAAAGATGGGGGATCCTATCACTCAGGGTCGGTAAAGTGCGATATTTTTAACGGAACCGTAAGTATTAACGGTGACGGTACTAACCCGTCTGACCCGTCTGTTATAGATTTACTCATCGAACCACATGGTCACAGTATTTCTATTATAGCCTCTAAAAATATTGCCTTTGACCATACGGCAACCGTTCAGTTATCCGGTCAATTAACAAATCCTAATACGATTTCGGTTGATGCTTTACATATTTGGGAAAGTGGCGGGGAAAATTTTTCATATTCTTTTTCTAGTACTGATTATGAATTTCTCTTGTTCACCAAGGACTAAAATCGAAGTCATTCTGATCATAAAGGTTCATAATGAAACGGCGTATGCATTATACGCCGTTTCATTTATAAATAATGGTCTTCCACTGATTATCGGTTTTGTTGAAACAGCAACCAGTTGTCTGAAAAATGAAGGTACCTGGGCTTATATGTAGAATACAAACATAGTTATCAATATTACTCCGATTAGAATTCGAAAATGATTCATAAATTTTCGGTTCCGATTACTTAACTACTTTTTGGAGAAACATAAATGTCGGAGATTATTCTCAATAAGCTGCTACCGCCTCGGGCCGGCAAA
>JAAYHS010000017.1 GCA_012735315.1 Bacillota bacterium
ATTATACATGCCGGCTTGAAAATTTTGAATCGTGATCTTAACCAATCTAATACTGAAGTTAATTGATAAATGTGGCTCTTAAGTATTCACCCGGCCCAACTCGCCGGGGCGCGTTAAAGGATGAAAAATAAAGCATTTTTGGAACCGCTAATTAACACTAATGAACACAACTTCTGAGTCAATTTTTTGTTATAAAGGTTTATTAGTGTCATTTCGTGTGTATTAGTGGTTCGTCCTAATTTTTCGAAACATTTTCTAGAAAGTCGGAATGTTCGATATACGGAGAATATAAAAAACCGGGACTTGTTTTCCCGGTTTTAAATTTTTAAATAGCGACAGTGGGTTTAAGGGGACGGTTCAGACCAGATTAGACGGGGCGAGCGGGCGGCTTGAGCCTCGTCGGCTCTGCCGATCGGCGCTTGATGGGGAGCTTCGGTAAGAAGTCGGGGGTTATTTTTAGCTTCTTCGACAATTTGAATCATTGTCGCGATAAAATCATCCAAGGTTTCTTTGCTTTCGGTCTCGGTGGGTTCAATCATCATCGCCTCCTCCACGATCAAGGGGAAGTAAATGGTCGGCGGGTGATAACCGAAATCAATTAAGCGTTTGGCCACATCCAAAGCGCGAATCCCATACGGCTTGAGGTTTATAGCCGATAGGACGAACTCATGCATGCAGGGACGATTATAAGGTATGTCAAAATAAGGGCTTAAAGAAGCGCGGAGATAATTGGCGTTTAAGATCGCATCCTTGCTGGCTTGGGTCAATCCTGCGCCGCCCAAAGACTTAATATAGGCTAAAGCTTTCACCAGGACTTGAAAATTCCCGTAAAAGCCGAGCACCTTCCCGATACTTAACGGACGATCGTAATCCCAGACGTATGCTCCGGAACGGCATTCCACAAGGGGCACGGGCAAATAATCGGCCAGCGCGCTTTTGACGCCGACCGGGCCGGCGCCGGGTCCTCCACCGCCATGGGGCGTGGCGAAAGTTTTATGCAAATTCAAATGAACCAGATCGAAACCCATATCCCCCGGTCTAACCAGTCCCATAATCGCGTTTAAATTGGCGCCGTCATAGTATAAAAGACCGCCGCATTCATGAACCAAATCGGCAATAAGGCGGATCTCTTTTTCAAAAAGCCCGAGAGTATTCGGATTGGTAAGCATTAAAGCCGCGACATCCGGCCCCAATAAGGTTTTTAAATGCGCCAGATCGACCAAACCTTCCGGGTCGCAATTTACGGTGATGGTTTCAAAGCCTGCCATCGCGGCGCTGGCGGGATTAGTGCCGTGGGCCGAAGCCGGGACCAAAACTTTAGTACGGTTAGTCTCGCCCTGATGTTCAAAATAAGCTTTCACTATTAATAAAGCGGTAAGTTCGCCGTGGGCGCCGGCCGCCGGTTGCAGGGTGAATCGGTCCATACCGGTTATTTCCATCAAAGCGTTTTCCAGGTCGTAAAAGACTTTCAAAACTTCCTGAGAGATCTCGTCGGGCCATAGCGGATGGCTCCGTTTAATTTGGGGCATCGCGGCGAGCTCTTCATTTATTTTGGGATTATATTTCATGGTGCAAGATCCTAACGGGTAGAAACCCGAGTCGACCCCGTGGTTTTTGGCGGAAAGTCCGGTGTAGTGACGGATCACATCGATTTCGGATAGTTCCGGTAAATCCAACCGCTTCTTTCTAATCAAATCAGGGCTGAGCGATTCACTCGGGTCATAGGTTGGGACCTCGGATTTGGGTAAAATCCAGGAACGTTTGCCTGGCGACGATTTTTCAAAACTCAGCAGGGAATGAGTCATAATAAGCCCCCCAATTCACTTATGAAAGTATCCAGCTCTTCTTTGGAGAAAACCTCGGTGGCGCAGATTAGGAGCGCATCATTCAGAGTAGGATCATAGCGCCCCAAATCCAGTCCGGGAAAGATCCCTTTCGGGATTAGCTTTTGTTGGTAAAATGCTGCCGGCTTGGGAAGCCTGACGGCAAATTCGATGAAAAAAGGCGCGTCATATAAAGGTTTTAAACCGAGTTTCATCAGTTCCGCCTGGAGATAATGGGCGTTACTATAAGCCCGGAGCGCGGTTTCTTTAAATCCTTCGGGACCAAGGACCGTAAGATAAATGGCGGCGCGCAGAGCGCACAGCGCTTGGTTGGAACAAATATTGGAGGTCGCCTTTTCCCTGCGGATGTGTTGTTCCCTAGTCTGAAGCGTCAACACGAAAGCGCGTTTCCCGGTCCGATCTTTTGTTTCCCCGACGATTCTTCCCGGTATTTTGCGTAAAAAACGCTCGCCGGCCGCAAACAATCCCAGGTAGGGTCCGCCGTAGGAGACGGGAATTCCCAGCGGTTGGCCTTCGCCCACCACGATATCCGCGCCCAGAGCGCCGGGACTCTCAACGATCCCCATCAGTAGGGGATGAACATAACAAATGACTAAAAGATGGCGGGATTTGGCGGCTTTAATTAATTCCGGCATATTTTCGATGATCCCGAAGTAGTTTGGGTTTTGAATGATTAAAGCCGCTTCGGAACCGTTTAGACAATTTTCCAGCGCTGAAACTTCGATTTGACCGTTGTCTTCCGGTAAAGCTGCTAATTCGATGTTCCACGGTTTGGTATAAGTTTCTAAAACTCGTTTCAGATGTGGGCTGAGCAATCCGGGAATTAAAAACCGGTGTTTTTTGGTCTCCTTGGCGACCATTAATACCGCTTCCGCCAAAGCGGTAGGACCGTCGTAAAGGGAGGCGTTGGCTATCGGTAAATCGAATAGCCGGGCGATTAAAGTCTGGTATTCGAAGATCGCCTGTAACATGCCTTGCGAAATTTCCGGTTGATAAGGGGTATAAGCGGTATAAAATTCGGACCGGCCTGCCAGATTATCAACCAAAGCCGGGATGAAATGCTGGTATGAGCCGGCGCCGAGGAAGGATAAAGAGGGCGCCGGTTGCGATGCAAAAAGGGTTTCGAATTCCCGGCGGAGTTCGATTTCGGTTAAAGCGGGCGGCAACTCTAAAGGCCGGTTCAGTCGCAGTTCTTGTGGAATATCTTTGAGCAGTTCCTCAAAAGAACTAAGGCCGATTTTTTCAAGCATTGACCGCCGGTGGGACTCGGTTAAGGGCAGATAAGGATGGTTCATCTTAGTCAACTCCTTTGGGACGGGTGTAAAACGGAAGTTGGACGGTCTTGGCGCGGGCGAATTTGCCTCTGATATCGATATCCACTTCGAGATCAGGCCGGGCGGAAGCGGTTTCAAGCAAAGCCATGGCAAAATTCCCATTTAAAGTGGGGCAATAACTCCCGGAAGTGACAAATCCGATCGCTCGACCATCTTTAAAGATGGTGTAACCCGCGCGCGGGATGCCGCGGTCGATCATTTGAACCCCGATCAGACGGCGCGGAGCTCCGTTTTCAATTTGTTTTTGAAGCGCTTCCTTACTGATGAAAAAGGGTTTGTCGAGCTTGATAAAACGCTCCAATCCGGCTTCTACGGGAGAAATATTTTCCGTAAGCTCGTTGCCGTATAAGGGAAGACCGGCTTCAAACCTTAAGGTATCCCTGGCCCCTAGTCCGATTGGGGCTATTCCGTATGGATTTCCGACTTCGAGCAGTATTTCCCAGATGCGGACGGCCTGGTCCGGAGGGAGATACATCTCAAAACCGTCCTCGCCGGTATAGCCGGTTCGGGAAATTAAAACTTTGCTTCCGGCTATGTCCAGTTCTTTTACGAACCGGTAATATCCCAAATCGGCGAGGGGGTATTCGGTTAACTCGCTTAAGACCGCAAGGGCTTTCGGCCCTTGGAGCGCCAATAGGGCGAATTCTTTTGATTGATCAATGATTGAAACCTGGTAACCGGCTGAGGCATTTAAAAGGAAATCCAAGTTTTTCGTAGTATTAGAAGCATTGACTACTAGTAAAAATTGATCCGGTTCCAGGGAATAGACCAACAGATCATCGACAGTGCCGCCGTTTTCATAACAAAGCGGGGAATAGCGGATACCCCCGGGCCGTAACCCGGAAATTCGGTTGGTAAGCGCATAATCGAGAAAAGCGGCCGCTTCCGGTCCTTGGACTAATATTTCTCCCATGTGGGAAACGTCAAACAGACCCACATGAGCGCGGACGGTTTGGTGTTCCTGAATGATACTTGAAAATTGAACCGGTAAAGCCCAACCGTGAAAATCGATGATTTTGGCGTTATATTTGGCGTAAACCGGATAAAGCGGTGTTTGATTCATTATCAATTTCCTTTCTTTAAAAAATAAAATAAATGCTTCCTTACCCTTTATCTTCCGATTTGTTTGGAATTATTCAATGAAAATAAGTTATTTCCTTCTTTTAGATCCGATAGGAGAAAATCAGGGACTTTTCCGCGGCGGAAATTTATCTTCAAGCGTTGAATGCCTGACGGGAGCGGCTAAAACAGATTCGATGATCAAGGAGATAAAATGGAGACAAGTAAAAGGTTAATGGAAATCTATCAACGGTTATACGATTTTTTTGGGCCGAGGCATTGGTGGCCCGCGAAAACCCCCTTTGAAATGATGGTGGGCGCGGTACTGACCCAAGCCGTGGCCTGGCGTAATGTCCAAACGGCAATCGGCAATCTGGAAGGAGCCGGACTGATGGATCCCTACAAGATCGTCCGGAGTTCCGACGCGGAATTGGAAGCATTGGTTCGTCCCACCAGATACTACCGGATGAAATCAAAAAAGCTCCGCGCATTGGCGGAGTTTATCGTGAACAATTATCAAGGGGATCTTCAAAAAATGTTTCACGAGGAACCGGCCCGGCTTCGTTCCAAAATGTTGGAAGTCTATGGACTTGGCGAAGAGACGGTGGATTCGATCTTGCTTTATGCGGGAGAGATTCCGGTTTTCGTCGTTGATCAATATACCAAAAGGATATTTAGCAGATTGGGAATGATCCCTGAAAAAATAACTTACCGGAAGCTCCAGGCCTTTTTCATGGAAAATCTGCCGGCGGATCACCGATTATATAATGAATATCATGCTTTAATCGACGCTTTGGGAAATAAGGTTTGTCATTTGACTCCGCGATGTCCGGAATGCCCGCTCGGCGACTTTTGCCGCAGTTTTGAAACGGAAAAAAGTCTTCGCAACCGGAATGAACCGAAAAAACAGAACCCCCAAAAAGGCAATAAACCGATCAATACCGGAACGAAGAAAAATAATAAATAATCAGGAACGTAAATCGGAGAGGCGGTCAAAAAATAAGAGGCCGTAAAAGGCAAATAACCGATTAAGACAACTAGTACCGGAAAAGCCCAACCGCAGCGTTTAAGCTCTGTAGGACAAGAGCGCGCCGCTAAATATATGCTTAAGACCGGGCTGAAAAAGAGAAACGGATAAAAAATCCAAGGAGTCAAACTGATGAAGGCCGGGATTTTTAAGCCGATTACGAATAAATTCACCGGCAAGACTAATAGAAACAAATGATATAAGAATAATAAGAGCGAGTTTAAAAGAATCTTGCTGATCAAAATCACCCCCGTTTTTGATATTATTAAGTTTTCTTACGGATAGAACCAAAGATTTAGGATTTCCCACCGAATCATTCCCTCGAAAACTTCAAGAAAATGATTGCTCTGCGACTCCGTATCTCTGTGGCCAATAAATGAATTAGCCGCGGAGACGCAGAGACACGGAGTAAAAACTAATTTTCATATCCTTGTGAGCCGGGAGTGGGCTACTATTTTTTTATAATTAATGATCGATAAACCTCTCTTAAAAAGGTTTTTTATTTTTTAGGCGATCTCAAAAACATCCTTAATTTCAAGGAAAGGGTAGGAATAATTGGAAATTTCTTTATTTAGACAAATAGGGATATTTGATAAAAAACCTTTCATACTATAAGTGACAACTGTATTTAAAGGAAGTGAGAAGATGAAAGCCGTTAAAGTTTTTTTGGGACTATTGCTTGTACTTTGGGGCTTGACCGCTTTTTCCGAAATTACGTCGGCGGATTGGACCTATACGGTGCGTCGCGGAGATTCATTATATAAAATATCACGCCGCACCGGGGTGTCGATCGCCGCTTTAAGACGTCGTAATGGAATCTGGACTAATCTAATCAGGATCGGACAAAGAATAATAATACCGACAGTGAGGAGAACAGCTGCTCGAAGGGCGCCTACACGTATTTCGGGGGATATAGCGTTGTTGGCCAGAGTAATACATGCCGAGGCCGGAGCGGAACCATATACGGGTAAAGTCGCCGTCGGTGGCGTAATCTTAAATCGAGTGCAACATTCAAGATTTCCACAGACTATCGCCGGAGTGATTTATCAACCTCATGCTTTTGAGTCGGTTAGCAATGGGATGATTAATCGTCCGGCTAGTCAAGAATCCATAAAAGCGGCTCGTGACGCTTTGAACGGCTGGGATCCGTCCGGGGGAGCGCTCTACTTTTTTAACCCGGCCAAAACCAGAAACCGTTGGATTTGGGGGCGACGCATCATTAACCGGCTGGGCAAACATGTATTTGCCATTTGAAAACGGGGTCCATATGAATATTGAATAAAATCGGGGGGATTAAAGTGAACTTGATAGGCTGGGGACTCAGGTTTTTAATACCGTTCGTGGTTCTGTTTACAATCGGATATTATGTGCCGGGATTTAGCGCTTTAACAATACCCTGGCTGATGCTGCTTTCAGGTTTGATCGCTATCGGCGATTGGTGGGTGAATAGGATTATCGGGGGAAAAACTACCCGCTGGGGCAGGGGTCTAATAACGCTTCTCGTCGCTACTGCGGTTATTTATTTCGTAACTTTTGCCATTGAAGGCGGGCATGTTCCTTTGGGGGGTTCGTCATTGGCCGCATTGTTCATCGCCGTATTCAGCAATTTAATAAACTTCGAGCAATTTAGGGAAAGCGCTCATCAGGGGAGATGACTATGAAAAACTTGACGAATTTAATTTTAAAAGCGGCTATGATTTGGTTATTGTTAGGATTACTGATTCCGGTTTTCGGCAGCGGCACTTGGTCCCAGACATTGATAACCGGTTTGACGTTGGTCCTTTTAAGTTATGTGGCGATCGATTTATGGGTATTGCCGAAATACGGCAATATAGCGGCGCTTATTGCTGAATTCGGTTTATTGGCGTTGGTGATTTGGGGGATGACCGAAGCTTTGCCTCAATTTAGATTAACGGACAGCGGTTATTGGATAATCGCTTTAGCCTTGACCGCCGGGGAATGGTTTTTTCATCAATACTTATTGGCGACAAAGGCGCCTCACAAGTAAAAAAACCCGCCCAATCGGGCGGTTTTTAAAAGAAAGGAGGATGGGATTGTTGGGGGTCTGAGTTAAGCCTTTCTTACTTATTATTAATTTCGGCCTATTAATGCTTTGACTTTAGATGAAAATTAATTTTTATCGTGGAAAAAGAGGGTAATGAGTGGGGATTTTTAATGCGGCTGCTTTCAATGATCGCCAAAAGACTGTAAGGAATAACAGTCTTTTATTTTTATTTATGGATCTATTAAATGTCGGACAATAAAATTAAAACAGCAGGAATGTGCGATTTAATGGCGAACCCTTTAGTGATTTTGAGGAAATTTTTGTTGTTTTTTATTTAATTGTTTCGTTACGGAGGTGTTCGCATGAAGAGTGACCTTGTTTTAAAAGGAGTGGAGCGCGCTCCCCACCGTTCGCTGTTTAAAGCGATGGGATACACTGATGAAGAACTTTCAAGGCCTTTAATCGGAATTGCCAATTCCGCCAATGAAATTATACCCGGTCATATCCATCTGGATAAAATCGTAGAAGCCGTCAAAGCCGGCGTCAGAATGGCGGGAGGAACTCCGATCGAATTCGGAGTAATCGGGGTTTGCGACGGAATAGCCATGGGCCATGAGGGTATGAAGTATTCATTGGCGAGTCGCGAATTGATCGCCGATTCCATTGAATCTATGGTTTTGGCCCATGCCTTCGACGGAGTGGTTTTCGTTCCCAATTGCGATAAGATTATCCCGGGAATGTTAATGGCCGCCGGGCGTTTGAATTTACCGAGCATTGTAGTGAGCGGCGGCCCGATGATGGCCGGCAACTTCAACGGAAACCGGGTCGATCTAAACTCAATGTTCGAGGGAGTAGGCGCGGTATCGGCAGGAAGGATGAGCGAGGCCGAGTTAAAGGAATTGGAAGATGTCGCTTGCCCCGGCTGCGGTTCTTGCTCGGGGATGTTTACCGCCAATACGATGAATTGTATGACTGAGGTTTTAGGAATGGGGTTGCCGGGCAACGGAACTATTCCCGCCGTCGACGCCAGGAGAATCCGGTTGGCCAAAGCGGCGGGAATGAAGGTTATGGAGCTGATCAAAGCCGATCTCCGACCGCGGGAAATCATGACCGACAAGGCTTTTGCCAATGCCTTCACCGTGGATATGGCCATCGGAGGCTCTACCAATACGGTGCTTCACCTACCGGCCATCGCCCATGAGTTGGGGATTACGCTCGATTTGAACTGGATTAACGATATCAGCGAGAAGACGCCTCATTTAGCTTATTTACGCCCGGGAGGAATTCATCATATTCAAGATTTGGACGAAGCCGGCGGAATTCCGGCGGTGATGTCGGTATTAAACGAAAAAGGTTTAATCCACACCGAACTCAAAACGGTAACCGGTAAAACAGTGGGCGAAAATATCAGCGGCGTTAAAGTGAAACGCCCCGATGTGATTCGTCCGATTGCCGCGCCTTATCATGAGCAAGGCGGATTGGCGATCTTGTGGGGCAACTTGGCGCCTGCCGGAGCAGTGGTAAAACAGGCGGCGGTGGCCCCCGAAATGGTGCGGCATGAGGGTCCGGCCAGGGTATTCGATAGCGAGGATCTGGCGATTCGGGCTATTTTAGGCGGCAAAATCGTTCCCGGGGATATTGTGGTAATCAGGTATGAGGGACCCAAAGGCGGACCGGGGATGCGGGAGATGCTCGGCCCCACCTCGGCGATTGCCGGAATGGGTCTGGATAAGGAAGTGGCGCTCTTGACCGACGGCCGGTTTTCAGGGGCCTCCCGGGGGGCGTCAATCGGACATATTTCACCGGAAGCGATGGAGGGTGGACCGATTGCCCTGGTTCAGGAAGGCGACCGGATCAGAATCGACATTCCAGGAAAGCGGGTGGACGTATTAGTCGACGAAGCGGAGTTGGCCAGAAGGAAGGCGGCTTGGCGGCAGCCTGAACCGAAGATCAAAACCGGATATTTAAATCGTTATAGTAGATTAGTGACCTCGGCGAACACGGGAGCGGTGCTTAAGTAAGGGTAGAATCGGAGAATCGCTCCCTTGCCCTAAACAGGGGCAACCACCACTCAGGGAGACCTAAATCGTGTTATTTTCGGAGTGTTATTCGGAGGATGGCTGTTACCAAAGATACAAAGTATAGATGATTTTTTAATCGGATAGTTATCAAGAATCATTCAATGATATAAAACCGGACGCTTCAGAGTAGTCCGGATTTTTATATAATGAAACAACATGTTTAAATAAATAATCGCTGAATTGAAAAACCCTTTTCGTAATGGGTTGCCAAATTATAAAAAATATTTAGCTTGATACTAAAGGGTTTTGAAAAACTATCAGCTCCAAAAGCCAGTAATGATGAGCATTTAAAAATTTGAAAAAAAATATTGACAAAAGAAATCTGGTAACTTATATTATTTTACAATATCAAATTAAGGAAGTTGAGGGATGCTCATGAAGCTCTCGGGAGCGAATATCTTATTGGAATGCCTGGAGCGGGAAGGCGTTGAGGTTATTTTCGGTTATCCGGGCGGCCAGGTTATTCCGATTTACGATGCCCTTTATGATAATAGTAAAATCCGGAACATTTTGGTCCGGCACGAGCAAGGGGCGGCCCATGCGGCCGACGGTTATGCGCGCAGCACCGGAAAGGTCGGGGTCTGTATCGCCACTTCCGGACCGGGGGCGACTAATCTGGTCACCGGAATCGCTACCGCTTATATGGATTCCGCCCCGATAGTGGCGATCACCGGTCAGGTGCCGACTTTCATGTTGGGGCGGGATTCCTTTCAGGAAGCGGATATAACCGGAATCACGATGCCGATCACCAAACACAATTATTTGGTTAAGGATATCAGGGATTTGCCGCGGGTGATTAAGGAAGCCTTTCATATCGCCGCGACGGGGAGACCCGGTCCGGTTTTGATTGACCTGGCGAAAGATATCACCGTCCAAACGGATAAGTTCAAATACCCGGAAAAAATTGATTTACCCGGCTATAAACCCAATTACGTAGGAAACACCCGTCAAATTAAAGAGGCGGTAGAGGGAATCCAAAAAGCGGAACGGCCGTTGATTTATATCGGCGGCGGCGTGGTGACTTCAGGCGCTCATGCGGAAATCATCAAATTGGCGGAGTTGATTGACGCGCCGGTTACTCCTACTTTAATGGGGCTTACCGCCATTCCGGGAGATCACCGGCTAAATATCGGAATGCTGGGAATGCATGGGACGGCTACCGCCAACTTCGCGGTTTGTGAGTGTGATTTGCTGATCGCAATCGGCGCTCGCTTTGACGATCGGGTAACCGGAAAGATCGACGCCTTTGCCCCAAAAGCGAAAATAATTCATATCGATATCGATCCGGCGGAGATCGGGAAAAATGTCCGGGTGGATGTGCCGATCGTCGGCGATGCCCGGATGGTGCTGGAAAACTTGTTGGAGAAACTGGAGCCGCAAAAGCACCCGGAGTGGTTGAAGCAAATCGCCGCCTGGCAAAAGGAGTATCCGTTACGGTACGAACCTCATAAATTAAACCCGCAACGGGTGATTGAGGAGATTAACGCGATCACCAAGGGCGACGCTATTATCTGCACCGACGTCGGGCAACACCAGATGTGGACCGCGCAATTTTATAAGTTCACTCAGCCCCGTTCGCTGATTTCCTCAGGGGGACTCGGGACTATGGGATTCGGATTTCCGGCGGCCATCGGCGCTCAGATCGGCAATCCGGACCGCTTGGTTATCGATATCGCGGGCGACGGCAGTTTTCAAATGAATATTCAAGAATTGGGGACGGCCGTGGCCAACCGAATACCGGTTAAAGTGGTGATCATCAATAACTTTTACTTGGGCATGGTCCGGCAGTGGCAGGAGTTTTTCTTCAAGAAACGTTATTCGGCAACCGCCCTCGATCATAATCCGGATTTTGTTAAAATTGCCGAGGCTTTTGGAGCGAAAGGTTTTAAAGTCACCGAAATCGGCCAGCTGCGAAGCGCCTTGGAAAAAGCCTTTGAGACTCCCGGGCCGGTAGTGGTCGATTGTCACGTGGAACGGGAGGAGAACGTCTTGCCGATGGTGCCGGCCGGCGGCGCGATTCATCAGATGATAGGGGTGAATAATTAATGAGGCATATTATATCGACTTTAGTGGTCAACCAACCCGGAGTCATGATCCGGGTGGCCGGTCTGTTCAGCCGCAGGGGATATAATATTGAGAGCATCGCCGTCGGAAAATCCGAAGATCCGGCCCTGTCGCGGATCATTATTGTGGTGGACGCCGACGACGATCAGGTGGTCGAACAGATTGAAAAACAGCTTTATAAATTGATCGATGTAATAAAGGTCAACGACTTGCCGCCTGATGAATCGATCGAACGCGAGCTGGCTTTGATCAAAGTCAACGCCGGGTCCCAAAGCCGGTCGGAAGTGCTGCATATCGTGAATATCTTTCGCGCCAAAATCGTCGATGTCGGCAGCCGGGCGGTAGTGGTCGAGATTACCGGAGGGAGCGATAAAGTCGAGGCGTTAATTGCGCTTTTGAAACCTTATGGCATCCGGGAGATTGTTCGGACGGGGCAGATAGCGATGTTGAGGTCTAATCCCGGATTACGCTGATGGACCGCTGATGAACGCAGATAACGCTGATTGCGCGGATAAAGAGAATGCTTAAAAGGCGGTTTTGGGAGTGGTTTGATAGAGTCGCAGTTATTCAGAGAATATTTTTCCTATTTTATTCGCTTGTTTTATTCGGTTAACTTAAACATGTTATAAAGAGAATTCGGTAAACTAAAGATCCTTTGCCCTTGCTGCCGGGTAAGCGCTATGGGGAAATCACCGTCTTCAGCAGTTAATAATTATTATGCAAAAAATTAAGGTGAACTGCGGGCAAGTTCTATTTTGAAAATAGACACGCAAAGACCCATAGTTCTTTTTTTTAAGGGCAAGGGCTCCGGAGTCAAGCGATATAAAAAGTAAATTAAGAGGGGAGAGTTTTCAAGAGGAACCGGAATTGAAAGGGCGAATGTAACAGGCATCGGTATATTTGGCCTCGAATTACTTTTTATTTTTTTTTGGAGACCGATGAAAAATTTTTCAAAAAAAAAGAGGTTTTTTTTAAAAGGCGTTGTATTATGATCTAAGAATATGTTAATGAAAGAAAGTTCAGGGAGTTTTCTCCGGATATTACATCGGGGGAAGGATTATTATTTTATGAGAATTCCTTCCTTGACAGATTGTTCCTTTATGGATTAGAATGGATACGGATATCGCCTATTATCAGGAATTTACTTCCAGAAACTGACCCGCGACGATTCCGTGGGCATCCGAGGAGAACATTGGATCCCTCGTGCTGTGCTCCGGTTCGATAGATTGAAAGGGGGTGGGCGGAGAACAGTAAAAGGTTTCGGTACAAGCATTACTTATTTATGAGTTAAAAAATAAGGAGGAAAGTTTAAAAAGATGAAAAAGTTATTAGTTGTTTTATTAGCTGCCATGATGGTTCTTTCCATCGCTGCCGTTTCCATGGCCGCCGCTACCGTTGAAGGCGACTGGCGGGTTGAGTGGGTACAAGATGATTGTAAGAATAATGATGATTTGGGTTTCAACAAATATGACCTGCGCTTCAACTTCAAAGGCAAAGTAAGCGACACTGTTGACGCTTATTTGCAAATTGCTTATGACAGTTTGAAGGCCAATGTTCAAATGAAAGAGTACAAAGTGACCTTCAAACAATCTTGGGGTACATTGACTGCCGGTTCCTGGGATCACAAGCTCTTCCCGAGCCGCGTGCTTCTCAAACCGCACGGTGACAACAAGGTTAGAGACAATGATATGCAATTTGTGTTTAATGTTCCCGTAAGTGACGCTGTATACGTTGGTTTATTCATGGATCCGGATCTGACCAAAGATGCTATGGACTGGGACATTTTTGGCGGTTACAAAGGCGACGGCTGGGGCGTTGAACTCCACTATGGTGAGAAAGATCCGGCCGTAAAAGATTCCGACTATATAGCTTTTGACGTTTACTATAAGATTGACGCCTTCAAACTGTTTGTCTACGGAATCGATGCTGGCGATGGTTACAA
>JAAYHS010000131.1 GCA_012735315.1 Bacillota bacterium
TAGCGGAGCTTGATATCTTCCTCGGTCATCCGTTTTTTGTCAATCATGAATTATCACTCCTTTCCTCATCAGGAATGTAGTCCATGATATCACCGTAATTACAGCCAAGGGTACTGCAAATCTTATCCAGGACATTCAACTTTACCGGCTCGTCCCGGCTGGTCATGGTATTTGGAGATATGCCGGAGGCTTTACGCTAGTCCGCCTTGTTCATTTTTGTCAATGGGCGGTTTCCAAAGTTTATTGTATAAAACAGCCATTATAAGTCTTCAATGCCATATTTTTATATTATCGTATCATACAGCCTGTATTTTCGCAAGATTTTAAGAGTTTTCATCAAAACAAGGAAAAATGCAAAAAGAAAGACTACACTTTAGGTTTTGCCTCGTGCAGTCTTTACTTACGAGCCTCCGCTTGCAGAGAGTCGGCCGATAAATTTACATGTAGTCGCATTCCCCTATGGCGAACTCTCCTTGGACAGTTTAAATTGATGGGACGATTAAGTACACGATACACTTTATCTCTTAAATGTCTGTGTATCAGTGTCATCAGTGTTATCTGCAGTATCTGCGGTATTGCGGTATCAGCGTCATCGGCGTTATCAGTGGTATCAGCGTCATCAGCGTTATCAGCGCCATCTGCGTAATCAGCGTCATCAGCGCTATCTGCGGTATCAGCGTTATCTGCGGTATCAGCGTTCCTAGATCCGAGAACTCAAAATCACTTTACCGTCCGCCCCGAAAAGACTGGCTACGATCACGCCTTCACAGGTCTTTTCCCGCTCAAAAACAGTTCCGTCGCTAAAAAACAACTTAACCGTGCCACGGCTAAGATCCGCTTGGCTAATTGTCTTACCTTGCAGCAGAGCCTCAAGTTTTTCTTTATTCATTAACATCCCTCCGTCAAAGTAATTCCATTTACGGATCTAATTTTCCTGCTTTATTCATATTCTAGTCCTTGACGACCAATGTTCGATTCGGGCTTATTAGCTTAATTAAGTCTCCTTCCTTCCAGTTCAACCAAGACCTTAATCTGAGTGATTAAATGCCCGAATTCAGATAGATCAAGGGATTGTTCCCCGTCGCTCAAGGCATTGGCCGGATCGGGATGCACTTCGATCAACAAACCGTCGGCTCCGGCTACAACTGCCGCTTTGGCCATGGGCAGGACCAATTTGCGCTTGCCCGTTCCGTGGCTCGGGTCAACCACCACCGGCAAATGGGAAAGACTCTTAACCAGAGTTACCGCGCTCAAATCCAAAGTATTGCGGGTCGCGGTTTCGAAAGTGCGAATGCCCCGTTCACAAAGGATTACATGAGGATTGCCTTCCGACATAATGTATTCCGCGGCCATCAACCATTCTTCAACCGTCGCCGCTAAACCGCGTTTGAGCAAGACCGGTTTCGACTGGCGGCCCACCGCCCGGAGCAATCCGAAGTTTTGCATGTTTCTGGCGCCGATTTGGATAATATCCGTATACTTTACGACCAGATCCAATTCGGTCAGATTCATTAACTCGGTAACAATCGGCAAGCCGGTTTTTTGGCGCGCCTCGGCCAAAAATTTGAGTCCTTTTTCCTCCAGCCCTTGAAAACTATAAGGCGATGTCCTCGGTTTGAAAGCCCCGCCACGCAGGCCTCCGGCGCCGGCCTGTTTCAATCCCGCGGCCACTTCTAAAAGTTGTTCCCTGCTTTCTACCGCGCAGGGACCGGCGATTACACCAAAAAACCCGCCGCCGATTTTTAAGCTCCCGGCTTGGACAATAGTCCCTTCCGGTTTGGCATCCCGCGCCACCAGCTTGTAGGGGCTTAAAATCGGGATTACTTTTTCCACTCCGGGAATATTTTCCAGAAAACGAAAGTCAACCCGGCGCTTATCGCCCACCGCTCCGATAACTTTCTTTTCCACCCCTTGAATGGTATGGATCTGAAAACCCCATTCCTCCAACTTCCGGCATAAATTCTCCCATTGTTCCCCGGTGATCTCTCGATTAGTGACAATGACCATCAGTAATCCCTCCTAAAAAATATAAACCCACGTTTTCCCATATACTTCGGGACGAAACGTGGGTCATTCCGCGGTACCACCCAAATTAGTCTTCTCGATAAGACTCACTCATCAGGTACGGAGTGTTGACTCGATACCTTATCCCTTTTAACGGCGGGCCTCCGGATTAGCCTAATAAGCGACAGATAGTCGCTCTTTTCAGCAACCAACTCCCAAGGGAACTTCCGCTATTTCAGTCTCAGGGGATTCGCAGCCAAAGATCCCCCTCTCTGAGAGACCGGATAAATAACGTACTTTCCTTGTTCATCGTTTTTAGTAAATATGTTAGACATATTATAACATCACCAGGGTTTGTCTGTCTAGATTTATATTTATTCGATCTAAGATACTTTAACTAAATTTAAAGTTAATTTAAAACGCCGCTATTTAACCGGTTTCAAAGTCATAATAAAAGCCCGGGCATAGGCCGCTGGGCTGCTAAAATTTATTCCTCCGTTGTTTAATTCTTTCAATAATAAGCAACGGATTATTTACTGTCGCCTTTTCCACTTCATCATCATTCAATCCCGCGCCTTGAGCCACGATTTTCGCCCAAGCGGCGGTAAGTAAATTTCCCGGCTGGTGAGTATCGGAATTGACCAGCAACTTAACCCCGGCTTTCCCGGCAACCTTGGCCACATGGCCGTTGCTCACATTATGCCCGCCCCGTGCGGAAATCTCGATAAACACCTCATTGGTTAAGGCCAGCCGCGCCTCTTCCTCGGTCAATAACCCCGGATGAGCTAAAATATCCACCAACGGACAGGAGACAGCCGCCCGGTTAGTCCCGGACTCCACCGGTTCCACTAAAGTTTCGCCGTGGACTACCACCAACTCCGCTCCTAAATCGCGGGCCTCCCGCGCCAAATCCGGAATGCTTCCCGCCGGAACATGGGTCAACTCCACTCCCGGCGCGGCGATGATCGGCCAATACTCCTCAGCCAAACGGCATTCCTTAATTAATTCCTTTAAAACCCGTTCCATATTCCCAGGCCCTACGTGATCGGTGACGGCGATCGCCCGATATCCGTTGACAACCGCCCTCCGGATCAACTCAACCGGTGAAAGCTCCCCGTCGCTCAAAAAAGAATGAGTATGAAAATCGTAAACCATTAGTACCTCCGGAAGTTTATAAATTAGCTATTCACAACAAACTGAATGATGAATTCTTCGTTCCCAGTTCCCAGTTCACAGCTGTTTGTTAAGCTCTGCGGCTAGTTGCCGGTTCACAACAAAACTAAATGACGAATTCTTCGTTCCCTGTTCACAGTTAACAACTGAGGGTTGGTTTTGAAGCTAGTTGACGACTTAAAGCCACGTTTATCGTTATTTCAAAACTGTTTTAACGATTCAATATCCCGAACAAGTGAATGAACCCTCGGAGTACCCGAATTAATCAACTGGAAACCGTGAACAAAACCCAAAAATATCACCCAAGTTAGTAAACTGGGAACGCACCCTAAAGCATCACCCAAATCAACCAACCGGCAACTGGAAACGAAACCCCAAAATACCACCCAAACCAATAAACTGGAAACGAACCCCAAAGCACCACCCGAATTAATCAACTGGAAACTGGGAACGATCCCTAAAGCAACACCTAAGTCAATAAACCGCTCAGCTCACCTTAATTTTGACGCCCACCGGCTCGCCCCGGAACAA
>JAAYHS010000132.1 GCA_012735315.1 Bacillota bacterium
AACCGCAAACCGAATATGGGAGTGTATCAAATCAGGAATAAAGCTAACGGTAAAATCAAGGTTTTAAGCAGCCTTAATCTGGATGCGGCTTTGAACCGCTTTCAATTTGACCTCAAGATGGGCCTAACCATGGGCATGTGGGGACAGGAACTCAAAGATGATTTGGCTCGCTACGGGCCGGAGAATTTCGTCTTTGAAGTGTTAGACAAATTGAAACCGGTTGAAGAACCGGATTATGATTATCGAGAAGATCTTAAGGCTTTGGAAGAGCTTTGGCTGGAAAAGCTGGAGCCATATGGCGAACGGGGTTATAATAAAAGAAAATAACAAAAAAGACCCCTTCAGGGGTTCTTTTTGGTATCACACCCGGGACTAGTTTATAATCGCCTATTAAAAAAATTAATCAAGATCAACCAAAATTATAATGCTTTCTTACTTTTTCATGGACAATCCATTCGCAAGACAAGCCCTTCGGAAAAGTGACCAAATCTCCTTTTGCGAAAGTAACATTTCCGGTTTCGGACTCGATCGTCACTTTACCCTCAAGGATATAACAGGTCTCCTGTTCATCATAATGCCAATCAAAACTCGAAGGTGGGCATTCCCAAATCGGCCAGGAGAATACGTTTAGTTTTTCCAATTGATCTGGGGTTGGTTTTTCAACGGAAATTTTCATCTAACGCTACCTCCTTTACTCCCTCTTTTGATTCATCAGGCGGACCTAAGGATTATTTCTTTGATAATTAAATTCGCCCCTGGTTAAATGTTTCCTGCTTAATAAGTCACAATTAAGAATAATAAACCAATTTGCCCCGAAATCGCTTGCTAAGGATTCGAATGAATAAAAATCTAAAATCCTTAAACCAATCATCACGGCAGCCTAGGATAAAGCATTGTCTTTCAAAAACCGGTTTGCAGGAAGTACACCAACAATAAAGAATTAAACACGATGTGCTTTTTAGGAATAAAAATAAAAAATTGAGAGGTAGTTTATATGGAACGCTTTGAGCAAAAACTTTTGGAATACATTCAACTGAACCGGATTAAAGCGGAGTTAATTCATTTCAACCAATCTTGTCGTTCAGTAGCCGAAGCCGCTCAAGCAGCCGGGACTTCTCCGGACAACCTCGTCAAGAACATTTGTCTGATCGACAAGGATGGCAACCTGATTGTAGCGATTGTCAAGGGGGAAGATAAGGTTGATCCGAATTTAATCGGGACGATTTTCGGAACCGAACCGCCGCGAATCGCCACTCCCGACGAAATACCGGCAAAGACCGGCTACCCCTGCGGCGGAGTTCCTTCATTCGGATATTCCGCCCGGTTTCTAATCGATCCCCGGGTTATGGAAAAGGAAGTCGTCTACACGGGCGGCGGCTCTCCCTATGCCTTGGTCAAAATCGCGTCAGCGGAATTAGTCACAGCGAATCAGGGGCAAATCGTTAGAATCCGCATATAAAAATCGGGTCCCATCGGCATATTGCTTATGCGCGCGGTTTGGGAACTTTCGGTCGAAATATTCTTTTTATAACTTCGAAAGGTTGTGGAGAGATTGGTTACGACGGTTTTAGATATTCGGAATGCAGGAGACAGAAGACAGGAAACAGCTCACCGATAGCCAAGCTTCAATTCAAACTACATTTCCTGGTCTCTCATCTCTCAGGAACTGCTCTTACCGGGTCCGGCCGTCAAAATACACCTTAAAGTGACCGAAGTTACCACTATGACACCCCCGATAACCGCCCATTTCCCCGGGACTTCTCCCATGAGGAGAAAAACCCAAACCGGGTTGAGAATCGGTTCGATGATCGGAATCAAGATCCCTTCCAAAGCGGTAACTCGTTTCATCGCTTCCGCGTAAACGATATAAGATATCCCCAATTGAAAAACGCCTAACAATATTAAACCAATCCAGCCGGAAGGATTGGGCGCCGATCCCAACATAAACGGCAGGCCGACCAAGCCCGTTAAAATATTTCCCAAGAAAAAGGATTCCAACGGCGAGCCGTCCTTTTGTTTTCTGGAAAAAAGCACAACCCCGGCGAAGGCGATTCCGCTAAAAAGAGCCACCAGGTTGCCCCAAAAATTTCCCAGCGACAAATCATCCAAGAAAAACAGGGCCATCCCGCCGAGAGTGATCCCGATCATTACCCAGTCCAAACGGCTTGTTTTCTCTCCCAAAAACCAATTGGCGAAAAGCGCTACAAACACCGGGGCCGTATACTGAATTAAAATGGCATTAGCCGCTGTAGTCAACTTATTCGCGGTTACGAATGAAATTACCGTAGCCGCATAGGCAATCGCTCCGCCGATCTGCGCCGGCGACCAGTTGATATCGAACTTGCGGCGATAGAGATACATTAACCCGGCCGCGATCAAACTGCGGGTCCCGGCGATGGCCAGCGGATTCCAAACAACCCACTTGATCAAAAAACCGCCGCAGCTCCAAAGTAAAGCGGCGATGGCTAAAAGAATGATTCCCTGGGAATGCCGGTTGAAGGATTTTGATGAAAAAGTCATGATCTGCTTCCTCTTGTATATTATCTATTCCCTATTTCGGCCGGACTTTGAAAACTCCTTCAACCAGAATCGATTTCATTATGAATTATTTGTTACTGAAATAAAGTTACTTTACAACATACTCTGATAAACTTGGAAAGTCCCTCCGTCGAAACAGACCATTTGTGCCAATTCCGGCAGGCTATTTGATTCTAAAAACTTCTTAATTTCCGTCACGGCAATCCGCGCCGCCCTTGACACCGGAAACCGGTAAGCCCCGGTGCTGATCGATGGAAAGGCGATCGTCTTGACTCCATATTGTTGGGCCAATAGCAGTGAATTCCGGTAACAAGCGGCGAGTAACTCATCTTCCCCATTATTGCCGCCCCGCCAAACCGGGCCCACGGTATGAATCACCCATTTGGCCGGCAGCTTATACCCGCGGGTGATCTTGGCTTCTCCGGTGGCGCAACCGTTCAACTTACGGCACTCCTCCAATAGTTCCGGTCCGGCGGCCCGGTGAATCGCGCCGTCCACTCCTCCGCCGCCCAGCAAGGAATTATTGGCGGCATTGACGATAGCATCTACCGATTGTTTAGTGATGTCGCCCCGGATTACTTGAAGGCGATTGTTAATTGGAATCCCCTCCCGAAAAGCAAAATCGCGATTATCATCAACCCTTTTACCACTCTTGTGAAAAAGTATTTCCAATAAATTTTCGAGAATATCACCCAAAACCCTTTGTCGAATATTACTTTTTTAACGGTTAAACCTATTGTCATCTAAAAAAGCTTGATATTTCGGTTAGTCATCCACTCACGGGATATCAGTGGAATTAAAAGAATAAAATAATCAAGGTCTACTGCTGTCATACTCACGCCTTAATACCGTTCCAAAGAGTAGTTGCCCATTTTTAAAAATCGAGGTATACTTAAGGTAAGAAAATCATACTTATAGGAGAAATGCTATGAATACTGAAATAATGCGGGTATCCGCCAAAGGACAATTCACGATTCCTGTTTCGGTAAGAAAAAAGTTTAATATTCGCGAAGGTGATTATCTACAAATTTGGATTGAAAATGATGAAATCCGAGTCAAGAAAGTCGAACCGATCCAACCTTTAAGCCCGGAAGACCCGATTTGGAAATTAATTGGAGCCGGTGAAAGCGGATACTCCGATGTCTCAACCAATCATGACCGCTACCTTGCCGCCGGGGAGAACAAGAGATGGAAAGAATAATCGTGGATACCAGCGCCATTTATGCATTATTGGACAAGTCTGATGATAATCATCAAAAAGCGAAGGAATCATTCATCAATTTAAGTAAAGAAAACCGTAATATCCTAATTACTAATTTTATATTGGCGGAATGTCATGCCATAATTTCTAGCAGATTAGGACACGAGTTAGCTCGAAAATGGCTGGAAAATTTGTGTTGGCCGGTGGAGCGAATAACCGAGGACGATGAAAAACGGGCCCGGGAAATAATACTTACCTACACCGATAAATCATTTTCATATACTGACGCCACCTCTTTTGCAGTTATGGAACGACTCGGCGTCACAATCGCTTTTGCCTTTGATCAACATTTCCCGCAATTTGGCTTTACTTTATATGGTGAAAATATACATTAGTTAAACTCAATCGTCTTTAACCCTTCTCAACTCCCGATACAGCTCCAACTGATCCGGTATAGGCATCCGGTTCAACCCGCTGGGGTTGGGCAATACAAAATCAATCACACCCGGCACTAATGAAGGTTCTTGTCGCCCCCAATCAAAATCCCTCCTACCGGAAAGATACCGGTAAACCACTTTCCCCAGGTAAGCCGCGATCCTGGGACGGTACTTTCTGATTTTTCCCAACAAAACCGAAGCCCCTTCCTTCAGCTCCGCCGGGGTCAATTCAGCGGCGGTCGCCGTAGTCCGGGGCGCGATGTTGGTGATGCCGTATCCCAAATCCAACAGTCCGGAATCTTGAAAAGCGTCGTATTTGACCGGGGTCAGTCCCGCCTCAAATAAAAACTTCCAAAAACGGTTCGAGCGACCGGCGAAGTGGTGTCCCACCGCGGCGCTCCGAATTCCGGGGTTGATTCCGATGAATAAGATGGTTAAACCGGGTTTAAGTAAATCGGGTAGTCCTCTATTCATACGCGCCTCGTTATTTGAAGATTTTCCGGAATAATAGATCCCACATATTTTTCTCACTTTGCGTTAACTTATAAGAATGTTATAATTAACTTAAATTCAGTGGGATCCTCTTATTCGGCGGTGAAATAATGCTTGATTTAATAAAGACTTTGTCATTAGTCCAAGACTTTTGTGAAAAAAATCGAAATATTCTTATCGCCTATCTATTCGGTTCTTATGCGGACGGGACCGCTCATCAAAGGAGCGATCTTGATTTGGCTTTTCTTTTTAATGAACCTGTTGATCTCCGGACCGAAATGGCTTTACAGGTGAAATTATCCGAAGTTACTGGCATTGAAGCAATCGACTTACTTAATCTTAATAAGGCTCCTTTATATCTGCAATTTAAAGTTATTACCACCGGACGGTTAATATATGAGGTTGATCCCGACCAAACCTCCGATTTCTTGGAGAATCTTTTTAACCGCTATCACGATCGGGAATTCCGTTATAAAATGTTTTTTAAAGAATGGGATGAAGGTTTAAAGGAGGATTATTCGGATGGTCAATCGCGATAAAATCAGACAAAAACTTTCTCTCATTGAAACGAACCTTCAAAAATTACAGTTTTTAAGAGCTTTAAACGGCCCTGAGTTTTTGGGGGATTTCCGTAATGTGGAATCAGCAAAACATTTATTACAGGTTTCTATCGAAAATATGAGCGATATCTGCGACCATATCATCGCAAAAAAACGATTGGGCACACCCGATAGCCAAGCTGATAGTTTTCGGATTATGACCAAAAATGGTTTCCTGAACCCTCACAACCTTGATAAATATTTAGCAATGACAAAATTCCGGAACAAAGTGGTCCATCTTTACCATGAAATTAAAGACGAAGAGATTTATAAAATATTGCAAAACGATTTACAAGATTTTTACGGGTTCATTGCTGAGATTCAAAAATTACTCTAAGTTTACTTTCGATAACTTTTAAAACTAAAATACCGTCCTCCTCGTCGGATATAACCTTCAACTCCATGCCTTTTTTAAGTTTAGCTTGCCGGAAATATCGCTAGGCAACTTGATCGAGTCTCCGTCTATAACATAACGTTTCCCATACTACTCCTCATGTGTTACCATTGTTAAGTCTATTATACCCCGGCAAAGTATTAATTGCTATAATTTCCATATTTAATCTTTATCACAAATTACAGCCAATTCACCTTTACCTCAAATAGGCTTCAACTTGTCAATAAGCTCATGAAAGTACCGTACTATTTTATATCTTTAAGAAAAATTATTTCTTTATCAAAATCTATGAATAACTTGTATCTTGATAAGAAATTATACCCCAAAATACCATCCGTCAAAGGAAATCAAATCGACAAAAGACGCTACGACTTGGTACCCGTAACGGCACTCCCGAAATCCGTCATTCAATAGATTACACTTATCAATCACTCCTTGTCTTAATAGTTTTTGAGAATAAAGATTATAATCAATGCCTGAATCATTTAATAAAGCTGCCAGCCATTCATTGATTATAGCTGATGGAACTACTTTGCCATGGCGGTGATGCCTCCCCGTTTCGCCGGTTCGGTAAGGGAAATCTTACGATCTGGCCATCAGCTAGTCGATTTATTATCATATTGTATTTCCTTAAATAGTTAAGTTCTGTTCTTCCTTGATCTTGGTCGCCTCCAGAAAAATATGGGCAATGACCAGGATTATCAAGCCGAAAAATATTCCGGACACCATTAATCAACATCCTCCGGCACATACTCCAAAATATCCGCCGGTTGGCATTGAAGCTCCCGGCATAGCGCCTCCAAAGTGCTGAAGCGGATCGCCTTGGCTTTGCCGGTCTTTAAAATCGAAAGATTGGCGATGGTGATGCCTACCCGTTCCGCCAGTTCGGTAAGGGAAATCTTACGGTCGGCCATCACCCGGTCTAAACGGATTATGATCATGTTTTGTAGACTCCTTAAATAGTTAAGCTCTGTTCTTCCTTGATCTTGGTCGCCTCAAGAAATACTTGGGCAATGGCCAGGATAATCAAGCCGAAAAATATTCCGGACAAGCCCGGATTAAATCTAACGTATGCAATCGGACCATTTTCCAGTTTATCAAGATGGTTAAAATAAATGTTGATAACAACTTCCGATAAAAACTGAAGCGAAGACATAACAATCGTAATCACTCCAATCCATTTGATAGACGAAACTACTTTATAACTAAAGGGATCGTTATTCTTAAAAAAAGTAAACACCCTTATTGCGAAAAAGATTATGAATGCTGTCATGACTTGAAAAGTATAAACTAATGTCCAGAAAAAAATATAAAAACCATACGAAACCGGAAACGGAGTAGTTATTCTTGCAAACTCGCCTAATCCAGAGTTATTAAGTTGGAGCGGGAAATTAAGGTTGGATGAATTTTTAACCCAAAAGGAAAACAGTAATTGTAGTAACATCCCAACTATGATACTGCATAAGAGAATGGTCAAAATAACTTGTAAAAACGAAGCTACTGACTTATTACCTAAAAATTTCACCGGTTTTCCTCCTTTACAAGAAACTAGAAATATTATAACATGTCTTTTATCGATTATCAATAAAACCTTATCAATAAACAATAAAAATTTAATGATAAACAAAAAAGCGGCGGAATAGTTGAATACTCTATCCCCCGCTCCTGTCTCCTGACTCCTATCTCCTGCTCCTAAATTCTACAACCTCATCCCACCTGGGTCGACGGCTTGTTTAAACGCTCGCCGTCGATCCGGTTGCTCCATTTGCCGCATTTATCGCCCAAACAGGCAATTACCTGCTCGTTTTGGCGCAACTCCACCACCTCGCATTGATTGGCGCAACCGTCACAGTCGAAACTGGTGGTGACAATATGTTCTTTAAGTAAATGAAACCCCTTAAACCTGGTGGGCCTTTTTTGAGCAGCCGATTCATCCCTTACCAATAATGCGACCCCAAGCGCTCCCATCACGTCATAATGCTCCGGAATGATTAATTTGCTCCCCAAGACCTCTTCAAAAGCCTTGCGTATTCCCAGATTAGCGGCTACTCCGCCCTGGAAAATGAACGGCGGTTTCAAATCCTTGCCCTTAGCCAGGTTGTTCAAAAAATTCCGCACCAAAGCCTGGCACAACCCGGCCAAAATATCTTCCAACGGATGTCCCATTTGCTGTTTATGGATCATGTCCGATTCCGCAAAAACCGCGCATCTACCGGCAATCCGCACCGGACGTTTGCCTTGGGCCGCCCGCTGTCCGAGTTCGGCCACTTCCATATCCAAACGGGCCGCCTGCTGGTCCAAAAATGACCCCGTTCCCGCCGCGCAGACCGTGTTCATCGCAAAATCACTGACGATACCGTCGCGGATTAAAATCAGTTTCGAGTCTTGCCCGCCGATTTCGATAATGGTCTGCACCGAAGGCTCAACGCTTAAACAAGCGACGGCGTGGGCGGTGATCTCATTCTTGATTAAATCCGCTCCGACCAGTTGGCCGATTAACTGTCTCCCGGAACCGGTGGTTCCAACCCCGGCAATCTCAAAATCTTTGAAATCCCTAACCAGTTCGGCCAAGCCCCGCTGCACCGACAAAACCGGGTTGCCTTGCGAACGGAAGTAAAGTTTGCGGATCAGTTCGCCCCGTTGATTGATTAAAACCAGATTGGTGCTCACCGAACCAACGTCAATACCCAGATAATGCTTCAAATCTTCTTCCTCCAGCTTTACTTTGTTTGCGACGAATTCTATGCGCCAATAAATCGACAAAGGCTTCCAACCTAGTCCTGATTCCGGCCTCCGCCGAATGTTCATCGATGATTAAGGTTAAGACCGGGATCCCGAATTCCTTGGATACCTTGGGCAAAGCTTGCATAGCCACAATCTCCGGCATACAAGTAAACGGCGCCAGCTGAACTACCCCGTTCCAACGGTTCACTCCGGCTTCAACCGTATGGGCCACCGTCTCCAAACCATGCCCCCCCACGAAATTTCCCAAATAAGGACGGGCCAGCAGTTCGAATTTCCTCCGCCAATCCGGTTTGACGATGCTAAACACCAATTGATCCCGGACCCAATCGCTAAAATAAATCGTCCGCGTAACTTCCACACCCATCTCTCCAAGCATTCGCTCAATATGGAAGTTAACCCGCGGCTCCATAACCATATATATTTCACCGACCAACAGCATTTTAAGGGAGTATGGTCGCGGTCTAATCTTGACGGCATTCAATTCGGCAAGAGCTTGACTGGTGACGGCTTTTATTTCAACGGTCAGACCGGCCTGGTCCAGTTTTTGATAAAAACGTTCTTGCAAGCGGTTTACGGCTTCCGGATCGATCGCTTGCGGCCGGATGCGGTTGGCCAACCGATCAACCCGGTCCAAAGACTCGGCTTTCAACCAGGCAATCCGAATCGCCCGCGCCATATCGAAAAGCCGGTGCCTGGGAAAATATTTGCGAATCCGCTCCCATAGTTCCAAAGGATGGGTCTTCGGCGCTTCAAATACTAAAAACTCGATATCATACCCGTTTTCTTTCAAAATTTGCCGTTGCAGTTCGCCATAATAGCCGAACCGGCACGGGCCGACTCCGCCGGCCATAAAGATCCCTTCCGCCCCGGCTTCAATCGCCTCCAGATAATTACCCAAATTAACCTTTAAGGGAAAACAAGCAAACTCCGGCGCCAATTTAGTCCCCAAAGCTATCGTCCGTTGGGAAACCAAAGGCGGAATTACCGGCTCCAAACCCAATTCCGACAATAAAGCGCGCAGCGGAATATATGAATTGCCGATATGCGCAAAAGTTACTCTTAACATGCCCGGCTCCGATATTTTAAAAGATCTAAAAACGCCTCCAGCCGGGTAATGATACCGGCCTCGCCGCTATGTTCCTCAAAATAAAGTCTTAAAAAGGGCTTCCCCGCCTCCTTAATCTTTCGTTCCAATAAATCGCCGACGATGGCCTCAGGTCCGCAGGCAAAGGTCACCAGTTGAATAAAGCCGTCCACTTTCTTCAAAGTCAACATCCATTCCACCGCGTCAAATTGTAAACGTCCCATTGTCCAAAAAAGACTTTTGGGCAACCGCCCCGCTCCGGCACCCTTAAACTGATCCGGCATCATTTCCGGCGTCACAAATCGTACATTTCCGGTTAATCGCTCAAGGGTATTCAAATTGAGACAAAAGTCATAGATGCAATAGGGATGTCCTAAAATCCCTACGGTCAAATCCGAACCGGTAAAAACTTCTGATTTTTTCCGATAGTATTCGGCGATCTCCAAAGCCGGGTTCTTCGCCGGCTTGGAAACGGTTTTACGGGCTTTATGTACCATAGCTTTAGGGACGCCTTCTCTTAGGGCGGTCTTGATTAAGCTCATTAT
>JAAYHS010000133.1 GCA_012735315.1 Bacillota bacterium
CGCTTAATCTCTTCCAAAACGGTAGGTTCGGCAACGGCTTCCTCTTCCAGAGGAATGTTCATCCCCAAACCCACCCGTTTATGAAAAACAAGGCTTCCCGGTTGACGAATATTAAACTGCCGGTCCAATTCGGGAATGATCACGATCGGAAACTCCAATCCTTTAGCCCGGTGAATGGTCATTAAGCGGACCACGTTACCCAGCTCGGCCTCGGTCGGCGCCTCGCTTTCCAAAATTCCCATTCCTTCCAGTTCGGCGATGTAAGCCAGAAAACGGTTCAAGTCGTGGAAACCTTTAGTGGTAAACTCATCAGCCTTGGCGAGCAACTTTTCAAGATTGGCCACCCGCTGGGAACCGTTGGGCGAGGCCCAGAGCATCTCCCGGTAATCGCAACGTTCCAGAGCGATTCTGATAATGGCCGGTATCGGCAGGAGTTCCCGGTTTTGAAGCAGATAATCGAGGAGTTCGCGGAAATTGCGCAAACGTTCCCTTTCCGGAAGGGAAATTTCCGCAGGAAATTCGGCGCACTCATAAAATTCCTTTACCAAATCGCCTTTCCGACTCAGCCAAAAAAGACCGGCCTCGGAGAGTCCGACGTAAGGCGATGTTAACAATGCCAGTAACGCCAAGGGATCATAACGTTGTTCCATCAAGCGCAGCAAGTTAATTTGATCGACGATCTCCTGGCGATGATAAAAATCGCCGCCGCAAGAATTATAATAAGGAATACCGAGATTCTGTAAAGCCTGTTGATAGAGGAGCACCGAAGTTCCAGCCCTGAACAGCAAAACGATATCCCCATAATTAACCGGATTCGGTCCCGATTGGCTCTCGCGGACCAGTTGAGCGATGCGGGCCGCGATCATTTGGGCTTCTTTCACCCGATCGTCGCTCCCCGTCAACAAAAATTCAACGCCGGCCCCCGGCCCGGACTTGGTCGCTTGCAGCGGTTGATAGTCAAAAGTTTCATCCTCAAAAATCCGCTGGGAGATCCGGTTGATAAAATCGATAATCACCCGATCGGAACGGTAATTCTCGGAGAGAGCGATCACTTGGCCGCCTCTTGCGCGGATCAACGCGCCGAGATCGGTGATTAACTCCGCCTCCGCCCCGCGAAAACGATAAATTGACTGTTTGATATCGCCGACCGCCATCAATCGCCCGCCCTGGTAACCGGCGCCGACTAGTTGGCCGATGATCTCCATTTGTAAACCGTTGGTGTCTTGAAATTCGTCCACCAGTACATACTTGATTCCCTGCCGGATCCGGGCGGCCAATTCCGGATAATTCACCAGTAGGTTTCGGGCCAATAATTGCTGATCGGTAAAATCGACCAATCCGCCCTCCAGTTTAATCCCGGAATATTCGTGGTCGATCTCCTCCAAAATCCGTCCCAAAACCGGCAACCGTTCCCGGCACTCTTGGTCCAGCAATCGCCGGCAGATACCGGCCAACATTTCATGGATTAATGCCAAACGCTCTTTCAAAACGTTCGGCAGATTACCGGGCAGCGCTTTCCTGATTTCAGTCAGTACCCGGACTTGCGTTTCCAGAGAGTGCTCGGATTTTAAAAGCTCCCGGTAAAACGGCCATTTCTCCCGGAAAGAATTTAAGACCTCGGTCCCACGCGGCGTCAATTTTTGGCTAAGGCCGAATTCGATGAAATCCTCCAGTTCCCCGCATAAATCGTCCGAACTATATCCGCCGGAGCGATTAAGACGGTCAACGGTCATCTCGATAGCTTGGGACAAGCCGATTCCGCTTTCTCTAGTGGTCCGGTAAAGACCTGCCAAATCATTCGCCAGCCGCTCCCAACCATAATCCAGCAGCAACCGGAGTAATAACTGGCGGTCGCTGCCGTCACGATTAAATTCCCGGGTTAAAACCGTGGTGATTGCCTGATTTAGGTAAATGGCCTCTTCGCCCTCGTTTAAGATCCCGGTAACGGGAGGGATCCCCGCTTCCAACGGAAATTCCCGGGCCAATCCCAGACAAAAGCTATGGAAGGTGCTAATTCTGGCGCTTTCCAATTTTAAAAGCTGATTCTGCCAATATTCCGTTACTTCAGGATGTTGGGAGGTTCTTAGATATTCCCGGACCGCTTGTTGGCTCCGGTCCCGCATCTCAGCCGCGGCTTTATTGGTAAAGGTAATTGCCACAATATCATTAACCCCGGCCCGTCGTTCTTCCAATAGCTGTAGATATTTTCTAGTCAAAACGCTGGTCTTACCGGTTCCGGCCCCGGCGGTCACCAGCAGGTCGGCGTCGAAATAGGCCACCGCTTTCGCCTGTTGTTCATTGAGAGGATGCGCCATTTCCCTCAACCTCCCTCTCCAACCGGCGGCAACAATCCCGGTATTCGCAATATTTAAAGCAATCGCCTTCGGTCAGCCCGAAATCGCCGCTCCTAATCCCGACAACCGCCGCTATTATTTGCTTTCTGACTCCCTCCAACAAAGCTTCCCATCCTTCCTGGTCGAGAAGGCCTTTGCCTTTTAAAACCGGCCCCAGCCGTTCCCGGTTCCAGATTCCACCGCTACCCCGGGATGGGTTGCGCAAACCCAGATAACTCCCGCCGACGGCTTGTCCCGGTCCAAAATGCAATTGTTCCAAAGCCATCAAATAAACGGGAATTTGGAGATCCTCCAGTTCAATTAGATCCTTAGCGGTCGGCCCCCTACCCAATTTATAGTCGTAGACCGTGAATTTACCCGACTGATCGCGATCCACCCGGTCAACCCGTCCCCCAATCTTAATGACAACCTGGTCTTCTTCCAACCGGTACGGCGCAGCCAAAGTCTCCGGACCGGAAAGATCCCCGCCGGTTCCAAAACTCCATTCAAACCGATCAAATTTGAACCGGCCGGCTGTCGCCTCGGCCCAATCCAGTTCCGATTCGAGCCATCGCTGTAAAGTCTTGCGGATCTCTTCCAGTTTTAAGGACAAAATCATCTCCGCCGGCTGACTTCCGCTCCATTTCCGCCATTCTTGATATTGGTCCTCGATAAGCCCGCTAAGGAGCTCCCAATAGCGATCCTTTTCTTCCCGGGACAGCGATCGGCCGCGCACCTTTTTCCCAAATTCGCGGAGGATCGCATGGTATAAAAGACCCAGGTCCAACAATTCCGGAAGCAAAGTCGGCTTCGGCGCCGGCTTTATTTTGATAACATACTTCAAAAAAAAGCGGTAAGGACAAGCCCGGTAATCCTCGATGGCGGTGATCGAATAGCAATGATCCTCTCCGAATTCGCTGTTCAACAAGGGGATGATTTCTTGATCAGCGGCCAATCCTTTCCGTAATCCGGCTTGACGCCAATCCCGCAAACGCTTGACTAAGCGGCGGCGCTTAAAGTCGGCAAGGGCTAACCGGATTTGCTCCAATTCTTCCGGTCCGCTTTGCGCTTCCGGCTTAAGTAAAACAGTAACCAGCCATTCGTTGATCTCGGCGGCGCTGTAACAATCGTTACGGAAGCCGGGAACCCGCGGCGCCAGACCGTATTTAATCGCCC
>JAAYHS010000134.1 GCA_012735315.1 Bacillota bacterium
AGTCATCGGCGAATTTATTAATCTGCCGATGGTAACCCAAATTATCGGCAGCGGCGAGACTAAAGGTTCGGTTATCCTTAAAAGCGGTATTCAAGCGGATCTGAGGGTTGTTAAACCTTTGGAATTCCCCCATGCGCTGCAGCATTTTACCGGGAGTAAAGAACATAATACGGACTTGCGCCGTCATGCCAAAAGTTTGGGCTATAAAGTCAATGAGTACGGTTTGTTTAAGGAGGAAGATTCGGGGCCGATCTATTGTGACGACGAGGCCGGAATTTATCTGCAATTAGGCTTAGCGTATATCCCGCCGGAGCTTCGCGAAGGTCTGGGGGAAATCGAAGCCGCCTTAGCCGGGGAACTGCCGGAGTTGATCTGGCCGGAAGCGATCAAAGGGATCTTTCACGTTCATACCAACTATAGCGATGGGGTTAATTCCCTCCGGGAAATGGCGGAAGCCGCAAACCGGCGAGGTTACCGCTATTTAGGGATTGCCGACCATAGTGGGACTGCGGTCTACGCGCGGGGATTAAGCAGCGAAATTCTATTAAAACAATTTGAAGAGATCGAGGAGTTAAACCGGGAATATCCCGATTTTAGAATTTTCAAAGGGATTGAGGCCGATATTCTTGCTTCGGGGGAGCTGGACTACGGTTCCGAGATTTTAGCAAAGTTCGATTTCGTGATTGGTTCGATTCACTCCCATTTCAGAATGAATAAAAACGAGATGACCGCCAGAATCTTGAAAGCTATGGATAGTCCTTTCTTGACCATGCTGGGACATGCTACCGGGCGGATCCTGTTGGAGCGGCCGGGTTATGAAGTTGATTTGGACGCGGTGATTGAAAAAGCGGCTGAAAATGATGTGATCCTTGAATTTAACGCCAACCCGTACCGTTTGGATCTTGATTGGCGTTGGCTTAAGAAAGCTAAAGAACGGGGGGTAAAGATCGCCATTAATCCCGACGCTCACAGCACCGGCGAGCTGGACTTGGTCAACTCCGGGTTGGCGGTAGCGCGTAAAGGGTGGTTGGAAACAGGGGATGTTTTTAACTGTTGGGAAACGGAGCAAGTAATCGAGTATTTTCAACGGAGAAAAATAACCGGTTGAAGTAGGCGATCAAATTATGTTTTGGTAAAGGAAATAGAATGAAGTTGACGAATAAATAATATTCCATTCATATTAGCTGAAAACTTGCAAGGAGTGGTCAAATGCAAATATTAAAATTAGGGTTGCCGAAAGGTAGTTTACAAGAATCCACCTTCCGTTTATTTAAAAAAGCCGGATTTAATATTATGGCCAATCCGCGTTCCTATTACCCGGCAATCGACGATCCGGAACTGGAGGGAATGTTGATTCGTGCCCAGGAGATGTCCCGCTATGTGGAGGAAGGGGTGCTGGATGTCGGAATTACCGGTAATGATTGGATATTGGACAATCATTCCGATGTGATCACCGTCGCCGATCTGGTTTATTCGAAACAAACCTTGAATCCTTGCCGCTGGGTGTTGGCGGTCCCCAATGATTCGCCTTTTCAAAAACCTGAGGATTTGGCGGGGAAACGAATCGCCACCGAATTGATTCACGTAACCGAAGACTATTTTAGGCGGCTTGGCGTTAAAGCGGAGATCGAATTTTCCTGGGGGGCGACCGAGGTGAAACCGCCGGTGCTGGCGGATGCGATCGTGGAGATTACCGAGACCGGCAGTTCGCTTAAAGCGAATAAACTACGGATTATTGATACGGTACTTACGGTTAAAAACCAATTAATCGCCAATAAAACCGCTTGGGAGGATGAGTGGAAGCGGCAAAAAATCGAGAATATCGCCATGTTGTTAAAAGGCGCGTTAATCGCCGAGGGCAAGGCGGGACTGAAGATGAACGTAGCCAAGCGCGATATGGACCAGGTTTTGGCCATTCTTGATTCCTTAAAGAATCCCACTATTTCCACTTTGTCCGATCCGGAATGGGTTGCTTTGGAAGTAATTATTGACGAAAGCAAGGTCCGGGATATTATCCCGCGCTTAAAACGGGCGGGCGCTCAAGGAATAGTGGAATATCCATTGAATAAAGTGATTTATTAGGAAATTAGCGAACAATTTGAATTTTACCGTGAAGGAAGGTCTTGGCGGGTTATGGTATTTTGCTTTAGCTTCATGTCCTTCATGGCGAAAATCCGTTCTGATTCATGTCCGTCAAGGTGTAAATATAATTATTATTTGTCCGGAGATGATCAAATGACTGTTTTCTCTTTAGCGGAATACCGGGAACGAACCGACCGGTTACAAGCTGTCCTAAAGGCCAAAGGAATCGATCTGGCGATTATCAGCCAAAACTCCGACATTTATTATTATACCGGCTCCGCTCAACCGCTTTATTTTGTTTTACCCGTATCCGGTCAGGGATTCGTCTTAGCGCGGAAAGCCATCGCTCAAATCGAATCCGAAGCGCGCAATGTTAAATTGGAGGTTTTTAGCAATACTAAAGACTTGACGGCGATCATCGGCCGGTATCAATTGGATCAAGCGAAACGGATCGGTTTTACTTTGGAAACTATTTCTTATGCTTCGGTTGAGCGGTTGCGCCGTTTATTCTCCGGGGCCGATGTGGCCGATCTTTCCTGGGATATCCGGAGTCTGCGAACGGTAAAATCCGAAGCGGAAATCGCGATTCAAGCGAAAGCCGGGGAAATTATGGCTCGACTACCGGAAGTGGTAAAGGCGGGATTCCGGCCGGGCATGTCCGAGCTGGATTTAAGCGCCGTTATCGAGAAATTCATGCGTGAAAACGGTCACGCCGGGATAGTCAGTTGCCGGCGGGAAGGGATTCAAATCGGTTTGGGGGTTTGTACGGCCGGTGTTAATTCGCTCGCCGCGACAAAGTTTGACGGGGTTTGCACCGGTAAAGGAACCTCTCCGGCGGTCCCGTACGGCGCCGGAAATGAACCAATCCCAAAGGGCGCGCCGGTTACGCTGGATTATGCTTTTAATCTTGAGGGATACCACATTGATCAGACCCGCATGTTTTGCTGGGGGGAACCTTCGGAACAGTTTCAAAAAGCCTATCAAGCGATGGTAAAAATCGAGACCGCAATTTTGGAAATGATGAAGCCGGGCATGACCTGGGAAAGCGCTTACCGAAGGGCGGTTCAAATGGCTGAAGAATTCGGCTACGGCGAGGAATTTATGGGTTTTGGACCTGAAAAGGTGCGGTTTGTAGGGCACGGGATCGGATTGGAACTGGATGAGCCGCCGTTTATCGCTGGGAAAATGGAACAACAATTGGAAGAAAACATGGTGGTTGCGGTTGAACCGAAGGTCGCTTTGGCCGGAACGGGGGTTATCGGGATCGAGGATACGGTGGTTATTGAGCGGGCGGGTTGCCGACTCCTAACCCCTTGTTCACGGGAGATTATCGTCGTTTAAGCCGATTAATCGGGCTCATTTTCCCATCCCGATTAGGCATTGACATCCCGGATAAAAAACTTGGCATACTTGTTTCTCCTCTCCCGTAAAATTCCGTAGGAAGTTTATGGGGGAGGGAATTGGGATGAAAAGTTATGAGATCAAAAAGTTCAATTTGGGTTCGGTCTTCAAATTTTATTTCTTGACGGGCGTTGTTTTTGGGGTGGCAATCACGATTATTTTATTAATAACCGGCATAACCTTAAAAAATATCGGATTGGAATTGGGCACTTTTAGGGGCGGCAGTCCTTTACAAGCGGGAGCCGCTGTGTTTGGAGTCGTCCTTGCCGGTTTGGCCTATGGGTTATTGGCCGGGGTTTTTAGCATGATTGGGGCTTGGATTTATAACCTGTTTGCGGCGGCGGTCGGAGGGATCGTTATTAAAGTAAAAGATCAGGATAGGTGAAGAAAACGAACCGCTTTCGGTTGAATTAAACATAAATAATTAATGATTCGGATGATTGGGTTTTGGGATTTCAGGCTATTTTTAATTTTAAATAGTCTGTTTTTTTTGAACGGTAAAATATAAATAAAAAACCGCTCCTTAAAGGAACGGTAATAATCTGCTATTAAAGATTGCCTATCGGATAGCGGCTTTACTTATTCGGTTAATTAACATTTAAAATGGTGCCCAGGACCGGACTTGAACCGGTACGGTTGCCCATACGCCCCTCAAACGTACGCGTCTGCCAGTTCCGCCACCTGGGCATGTAATCGACTATTAAATATTATAATCAGGAACAATATCATTGTCAATGATTTTTCCGCAACTTGGAGGGAGTTATTTTGGGAAGGCAGCTAAACATTGGTTTGGAAGGCAGGACTTACTGGTGATAATCACGAAAACAATAATAGAGAGTTTTTAGCAAATATTCGGCAATGTCGGTATATAATATCAGCAACGGAGGCGTGAAAATGAAGGCGATGATTTTAGCGGCAGGGGTCGGTTCAAGATTGGAACCTTTAACCTGTAATATTCCCAAACCGATGGTTCCGGTTGTAAACCGGCCGGCAATGGAACACATCATTAATTTGTTGGTAAAAAACGATATTACTCAAGTCGCGGCCAACCTTTGGTATCTTCCGGATAAAATTCAGGACTATTTCGGGGATGGCAGTAAATTCGGAGTTGAGCTTAGATACTCCATTGAAAAGGAATTAATGGGCACCGCCGGCGGGGTCAAAAAGTTGGAGACTTTTTTGAACGATACTTTTGTGATTATTTCCGGAGACGCCGTTACCGATATCGATCTTTGGGATATGATCGATTATCATCAAAAAAAGGGCGCTTTGGCCACTATCGCCCTTAAGGAAGTGCCTGATCCCCGCCAGTTTGGAGTGGTGATTACTGCGGATGACGGTAAAATCAAGGCTTTTCAGGAAAAGCCGAAACCGGAAGAGGCTTTAAGCAACCTCGCCAATACCGGTATCTATGTATTTGAGCCGGAAATCTTTAAGCTGATTCCTAATGAAACCGTTTATGACTTTGGAAAACAACTCTTCCCCCAATTGGTGGAAATGGATGCGGCTTTTTACGGATACAAGATGAAAGGTTATTGGTGCGATATCGGTTCCTTAACCCAGTACCGGTTGGCCCATTACGATATTTTGAAAGGCCGAGTTAAGTTGGAAATCCCGGGAAACTGGCACGCCAATGCGGTTTATGTAGGGGACCGGACCACGATCGCCCCCACGGCCCGGCTTGGTTCCAAGGTGGTTATCGGCCGCAACTGCCATATCGGTGACGGAGTGGAGATATTCGGCGAGACCGTAATCGGCGACAATTGCCTTATTGAGGAAGGCGCATCCATTTTCGGCAGTATCATTTGGCGTAATACGAAAATCGGTTCCAACGCCCGCTTGGTGGAGTGCGTCGTCGGCAGCGAGTGTTATTTGAAAGACGGTTCGGTAATCGGGGCCGGGGTTATTTTAAGCGATGATTGCGTAGTGGAATCCGGCAGCGTGGTGGAGGCCAACACCAAAATCTGGCCGGGTAAAGTAGTAACGAGTGAGTAGTCGTATTAAACAGACGTAGAAAAGGTATTAATATAACCCCTGGGTCATTTGGTTCATAGACTATTATGGACTATTGATGAAAGGGGTTTTTCTTTTGATCGAGCCGCATGGAGGCGTTTTAAAGAAATCTGTCTTACTCCCTTCCGAATTGGATGAATACCGAAAAAAACTGCCGCGCCTGAAAAAAATATACTTGGACGAGATCGAGGCGTCCGATTTAACATTACTGGCCAACGGAGCGTATAGTCCGTTGACCGGTTTTCTCAACCGCCGGGAATATCACTCAATCCTCGATAATAACCGGCTTACTACCGGAACGGTCTGGACGATCCCGATAGTCTTAAGCGCGGATTCCGGACTGGAATATCAAACCGGCGAGGAATTGGCCCTGGTTTCGGATCGGGATCAATTGTTGGGAATGCTGCGGGTAGAGGAAATATTTCCACGCGATAAAGAAAAAGAAGCGATTTCGGTTTTTGGAACTACCGATCGCAACCATCCGGGAGTGGATTATTTATTTAAAAAAGGAGACTGGTTGTTGGCCGGGGAGGTTAAGGCCGCCGGACGGAAAGTGAGCGCGTTTCCGGAATTCGAATTAACCCCCGGCGAGCTGCGTAAGGAGATTCAAAAACGAGGCTGGAAAAGTATTGTCGCCTTTCAAACCCGCAATCCGATTCACCGGGCTCATGAATATCTCCAAAAAGTAGCTTTGGAAATGGTTGACGGGCTCTTGATCCATCCGTTGGTAGGCAACACCAAGCCGGGCGACATTCCGGCCGAGGTAAGGATGGAGTGTTATCAGGCGCTTATTAAAGAGTATTATCCCCCGGAAAGGGTAATCCTGAGCGTTTTTCCGGCGGCGATGCGCTACGCCGGACCTAAGGAAGCGGTTTTTCATGCATTGGTCCGTAAAAATTACGGTTGTACTCATTTTATCGTAGGCCGCGATCATGCGGGTGTCGGCGCTTATTACGGAACCTACGACGCCCAGCGCATTTTCGACCGGTTTAGCGAAGCGGAGATCGGGATCAAGATTTTAAAATTTGAGAACGCTTTTTACTGCGGGAAATGCGGCGCCATGGCATCGGAGAAAACCTGCCCCCATCAAGATCAGGATCGACTTTTTTTGAGCGGTACCAGGGTAAGAGAGATGCTAAGGAAGGGATTGCCTTTACCGACTGAGTTTACCCGGGCTGAAGTCGGGCAAGTTTTAAGGAAGTTTTATGGAGGATAAAAAAAGGATAATAATTGAAAATAATGCAAAAGTTATTTGACAAGAATTTTTAATAAGGAGCTGATATCTTGTTTAATAATATCCAAACTATTCTTGATAATCCCAATGTTTTTTTACCGCTAATCATTTGGTCCGGGCTATGGAAAGGCTTAGCTTTATGGAGAGCCGCCAGACTTAAACAAGTAGGATGGTATATAGCGTTAATCATCATTAATACCTTGGGGGTATTGGAGATAATCTACCTGATTGCCACCAGAAAAAAATATCAAGAAACCAACGGTTGCGTGTCTTAGTTTTTCAGCCTGTGAGCCAATAGTCCCCGGCTTTTATCGGCCGCAAAGTTAGGCGTATAAAATAGCCATCAGCCGTAAGCGATTGGATTGATTAGCGGTTGATAATGATAGTATTTTCTCCCGTTATTAACGTCAGCATTTGCTCCGCATAACTCCAATTCTCCCGTCCAATTCCGGTTATATTCTTGGGCGCGAAGGGCAACTTAATTTTTAATCTAGCGGTATTTTTCGCCTGAACAGTCAGTTTAATCTCAGTTTCGTTCATAGTTCCTTCAAGAGTTAACGGAGTATCGGCGGAAATATAGAAAGCGTCGGTTGCCAGTTCAGTGCCGTCGATTAACGCCACTGAGGTCACGATGTTATTTCGGCCGGCGACTATTCCCGCCATTCCTTTGAGAATTCCCCATGCTGAAATAACTTCTCGTTCGGCTTCTCGCGCCAGGAATACCAATTCTTGTTCAGCTCCGGATTTCACCAAATTGAGAAATCCTTTTGCCGTTTTTAACGGTTGGACTTCCGGAGTAGATCCGGTTCGGTGATCCGGATAGGGGTATAACCAGGTTAAAAAGGCGCGGCTCTTTTGGGGGTTGAAGGCGTCGGCCGTAAAATGCCATTCGTTCTTCATTTTTTTGGCATAGTCGGGATGCACCGGAACCGTGAATTCATTAGTTTGGCTGAATTTTAGGTCTGCCGGCGCGGGAAGCAGAAAGCGGACCAGTAGATTGGCGGCGCCTTTTTCGATGAGGACTTCGCCTTCTTCGGGATTAAGCTTCATCGCATTCTTGGCGTGAAGCAGCCATTGATGGGAGGTTGCCCGCTTCGCCTCCACTTCATCCAGGATGAAAAAGTATCTTCGGTTAACAAATAAAACATGCCGCAGCATCTTGGTTACATTTAAATTATAATAGGCTCCTGCCGCGTCTCCGGTAGTAAAGTCGAAATTGGCCCCGGTGAAAAAGCGGGTAATGGCGCCGGTTGCCGTCGGATCTTTGATCGGTTGCCCTTTGCCGTTTAGAGTTATGGCGTTCTTGGAGTTGGTGGTTCGGGTCCAGCCCAGGTGATGGGGGCTGCCGGACCATTCCCGGTAGCCCGAGGAGATAGCCAGCGGCTCGCCGAAAGCATTCACGACAAAACTGTTTTGATCGGAGAAACTATGGCTGGCCGAACCGTAGGGGCTGCTTTTAAGGGCGAACATGACGTCCTTTTCTTTGTCGCCCAGTTCCGAATGGAAAGCAACCCAGCCGATATCTTTAAAGAATCGGCTCCGGGGTAGTTCGGCCAGATCGCCGGGGACGAGAGCCGATTTTGACTTGCGGTAAAGGTGAAAGATACTGTCGAAACAGGAGAATTCATAGTAGGATAATTTGGCGGGGTAATTTTGATTAAGGATGCGGCAGTATCTTAATAAGTAAGGATCTTGGTAAATCAAGGCGTATTTTTCAAAGATCAGGCCGATATTGGTATTGGGCGCGATAATATTGCAGAGATCTCCGAAAGAGGAAGCCGGATAGGGCTGGAGATTGTATAAACCGAAATAAGCGGTGTTTTGGAAAAACTTTTTAGCGAAGATCTCTTGCAGCCCCAGAGCCTTCATGGCATCTAGAAACAGGAAATGCTGATTGGCGGCGGTGGCCCAGTAATTCAAACCTTCGGACCAGCCGCCGTCCTCCCCGCCCCAGACCGGGAATTGTCTCAGATAGTATTCGTAAGCCCAGGCAAGATAAGTGGGGGCCTCCGGGAGTTCGTGGTAGAGCGCCAACCCAGCCAGACCCAGAGTGGAGATGAAGCGCATCGGGTGACTCAAGGAATTATCCGGCGGGGTGGGTTTAGTCAAAGAGAATTTGGCGGTGATCAACCGATAGAGGATTTTCAATCTCAGTTCGAAGGCTTTTAAGAGCTGTTTTTTTTCATCGGGAGTCAGAGCCTGGTAGGCCCAGTCGTAAGCGAAGAGCATCGGTCTCAGGGATTGGATAAAGGCTTCGTCGTTCTTTTTAGGATCGATTCCACCGTTAATGTCCCATTGGGAGAGATGGATTAGCCAATGGGCCGCTTCCCGGCCGTATTTTTCATCATTGAAGACTAGGTAAGATAAAGCATACTGTTGGGACTTGATGCCGGTATAAAAGGCGGTCTGGTACCCTTGACGCCAAATTGCTGTTCGGGCTGCGTTTTTTTCTTTACCGGGCGCGGCCGGCTCCGGGGGCGGAGTGGCGTCGCCGGGTTCGGCGAAGGAGTTTTTTAAAATCGGCGCGTACTCTTTTTGAAGTCGGAGTGATTTAACGAATTCGCGAAATTCAGGAAGTTCATCGTTTAGAACCAGAAGCCTCGGATGTTCTTGAGGGACGTACTGGTTAAAGAAGGCGATTCGTTTTTTGACCAGGGTTTGATCATTGGCGGCCTCGGCAAAGGCCGGCCCGCAGGTGAGCAAAAATATCAACCAGAATATGGGGAGTTTTTTCATAGCCGTCACTTCTTATTCTTTAGTCGTTATTGTATATATCGGAATAAAGGGTTTGGGGTTTAAATATTTTTCAGGACTCCGCGGATAGCGGCGTTTAATGGTGGCATAATAGAGGCGACGGCCTATTGGTTGTTGATTTTGAAAAGTTACGAATCAAACGGAGGGAATAAAATGAGCGACGTTACGATTTATACGACTCCCCAATGTCCTTGGTGCCATAAGGCGAAGGAGTTTTTGGAAAGCAAGGGTGTTAACTTTGAAGAAAAGAATGTCGCCGCCGACAGCGAGGCCGCTGAGAAGATGATTGAACTTACCGGCCAGCGAAGTGTCCCGGTGATTTCCAAGGGCGGGCTTTATGTAGTCGGTTATAGTCCGGAGCAAATTGAGAAGCTGCTTGTTTAGTTTCGGGAATAGGTTCCGAGTCTATCGTTCGGGTTCCGGGTTCCGGGTTTGGTCTATGGCCCAGGGTTCCAAGTTTATCGTTCCGGGTTCCGGGTTCCGGGTTTGGTCTATGGCCCAGGGTTCCAAGTTTATCGTTCCGGGTTCCGCGTTCCGAGTTCCGGGTTTGGTCTATGGCCTAGGGTTCCAAGTCTATTGTTCCGGGTTCCGCGTTTAATTTATGGCCTAAGGTTCCAAATCTATCGTTCCAAGTTCCGAGTTTCGAGTTTCCCGCTAAATGGCTGTTCTAGTAAAGTTTAAAACACGCGGAACGTTGAACGCGGAACACGAAACGAGATTGAGCGCGGAACGCGGAACGAGATTGAGCGCGGAACGAAACATCA
>JAAYHS010000135.1 GCA_012735315.1 Bacillota bacterium
AGCGCCCTGGGAAAAGCCCCTTGCGCATAAGCGATAAACACCCCGTAATTCACGATCGGCGTCCCCTGCTCTCTGACCAAGGATATCCGGTAGCCCATCTCCCGCCGGTTTAACATACACCCGCCGCAATGAATCACCAACCGGTACCGGGTCAAATCTTGCGGCAAGCTCATACCGCTCGTCCATTCAAATTCGAGCTCGCCTTCGACCAACTGCCGCAGCCACTTGGGAATCTTCACCGTGCCGATATCATCGCATTGCCGGTGGTGGGTGCATCCTTCGGCCACCAATACTTTATCGCCGGGCCGGATCTGTTTAACCGCCTTGATCCCTTTGACCAATTCCAATAAATCCACTTTAAAACGGGCAAATAAAATCGAAAATGAAGTCAAGGGGATCTCCGGCGGAGTATCCGCAGCCACACTTTTGAATGCTTGGGAATCGGTGATTACAAGCGCCGGTTTTTTCGCCAAATGAGCCAAAGTCTCCTTTAACCGATCATCTTTAGTGGCGATCACTACGCCGTCCCGGTCCAGAATCTCCCGGATCACTTGCTGTTGCGGCAGGATTAACCGTCCCTTGGGCGCAGCCGCATCAATCGGTATTACCAAAACCGCCAAATCACCCGGTTTGATTAAATCACCGACTAAAGTTCGTCCCGGCTCTTCGCCGGGGGCATTCTTAATCAGCGCCTTTTTCAACTCGGCGATGCCTGCCCCGGTCGCCGCCGAGACTTCAACCAGCTCCAACCGGAGCCGCTCTCGCCATTGTGAAACCTTGGCCTCACCATAACCCGCCAGATCAACTTTATTGACCACTCCAACCACAGGAATCCCCTTTGACCGGATCTTACGGAGCAATTCCACCTCAAAAGCGGTTACGCCGGTCTGGCTGTCCAGTACCAACACGGCTAAATCGGTCCGGTTCAAAACCTGATAGGTCCGTTCCACCCGCAGCCCACCCAAGGCCCCGCTATCATCGATCCCGGCGGTGTCGATCAGCGCCACCGGCCCCAAGGGCAACAGCTCCATTGTCTTGACAACCGGATCAGTGGTAGTCCCGGGTTCCGCCGAAACCAAAGCCACTTGTTGATTGGTCAAAGCATTGATCAAGCTGGATTTCCCGACATTTCGCCGCCCGTAGAAGGCAATCTGCAACCGTGAACTGTTTGGAGTTTCATTTAGGTTAGACATGAAAACCTCTGCAATCAATTTCTATTGTTTAAAAAGAATAATTCACTAAAATTATTTCAATCCATTTATAAACTACCTAAGACTGAATATCCTGTTATCTTCAATAATAAAATAAAACGAATATATCCGAATTACTATTTAGCAACTTACTCGGTACCCGAGAACCAGCGCAATTAGCCCTAGCGCGCTGGGGTGGAACCCTTGCCGAATTGGCTGAGCTTTCAGTTTATCCATTCGCTTCGTCAAAAGTGGCAGAGTGCAAGGCGCGCCGGGAGCGAGGAACGGAGGCGTACTCGATGTACGTTGAGTACCGCAGCGACCAAGCAACGCAGCAATATGCCGCTTTTCACAAAGCATCAGCCAATTCGGCAAAACCCATCAACCTCCTCACTCCTTCACTAACAAAACATACTTCACACATTTATCAGAAATATCTTTTTTAGTAGCACAGATCATATATTTAAATATATTGATCCCGCTTTCCGCTCTCCAGTTTCCGCAAAGCCTGATTCAAGAACTCCCGGGTCTTCGTGTCACCGATCTCCGCCAGAACCTTAGCGATCACCGCTTCCCCCGCTTCCCGCGTCTCCGGACCGGCATAATCCAGCAAATACTCCTTCAAGGTGCAGATGGCGTTGGGCATACAGAAATTCCGGACAAAGCTGGACTTGGCCAACCCTATAAAATGCTCTCCGGTCCGGCCCTTCCGATAACAAGCGGTGCAAAACGATGGAATATCACCCATTTGGCAAGTTTCCCGGACCACATCATCCAGGGAACGGGTATCCCCCAACTGAAACTGTTCCTTATCTGGCATGGCGTTGGTGGTTTCCTGGTAGCCACCCACCCCGATCCGACTCCCCGCGTCGATCTGGGAGATACCCAACGGAATCACTTCTTTCCGGACTTGGGCGTTTTCGCGGGCAGTCAGGATCATCCCGGTATAAGGTATAGCCAAACGGACAATAGCCACCAATTTTTTAAAATCGGTGTCACCCACCGCATACTCTGGATTCAAAGCATAGGGAGTATTCAAAGCCGGTTGAATCCGGGGGAAGGAGACGGTATGAGGACCGATCCCGTTATACTTCTCCTCGAGGTGGATCGTATGATACAATAGGCCCATCGCCTCAAACCGCCAGTCATAGAGGCCGAAGAGGACCCCGATTCCCACATCGTCCACGCCGACGTCCAAGGCCCGGTCATGGCAGTACAACCGCCAGCGGTAATGTCCCTTGATGGTATCGGCCGGATGGAGTTTGCGATAGGTCTCGTAATGGTAAGTCTCCTGAAACACCTGAAAAGTTCCGATGCCTACTTGTTTTAATTGGCGCAGTTCCTCCCTGGAAAGGGGGGCGCAATTGATATTGGCCCGCCGGATCTCGCCGCACTCGCTCTTGACGCTATAAACCTGCCGGACGGTTTCACAAATGTAATCGATATCGGTCTCCGGCGACTCGCCGTACACCAAAACGGTCCGCTTTTGCCCTTCCCCGATCATCATCTCCACTTGACGCCGGAGTTCCTCCATGGTCAAGGTTTTACGAACGATGGCATGATTGGAACGGCGGTAACCGCAGTAGAGACAGTCATTAGCGCACTTGTCACTGATATAAAGCGGGGCGAAGAAGACGATCCGGTCGCCGTAAACCTCCCGTTTCAACCGGTTGGCCAAGGCGTACATTTCGGCGATGGTTTCCGGGTCCCGGTTTTGGATTAAAATCGCCATCTCCTCCGGTTCCAACCTGATTTGGGAGGCTGATTTTTCCAAAACCCTCCGGACATCATCCGGCTTGGGATTCTCCCATTTGTTTAACTGATCCCAAATCAATTCGTCATCGATAAAATCCCGCTCCATCGCGTCGTACTCCGCGAAATCATCCCGGTATTTTTCCAAAAAAATCATCAATTGAACCCCCCCTAAAATTTAAAAACCCCTTTTCGAGGATGGAGAACACCTCAAAAAGAGGTTGACTGAACACGGCCAACGCCTTCGCGCGAATGTTCTCCAGCCTCAGACCGCTCTTCGGCTTCAGAACGACTCAAACCTATGCATGATGGAAGGTTCATCATCAATGACCAATTCAGTCACGGATCACAAACCTTTGTTTTAAGTTTACCATATTGTGATAAAAAGTACAATCTTAAATATAAAATATTCTCCCATGCTTAACAGATGTTTAAAGAGACAGGGCAAACATGATTTACTATCAACGCAACTTACTGATCTTATCAACCACCCTCTTTTTAGCTGCTTTCAGTTGGGAACAGATCGCCCCTTTCCTGCCTTTATTCTTAAAGGATTTAGGAGTCGCTTCCAACCTCCCTTTCTGGTCCGGCCTCCTTTTCACCCTGCAATTTTCCGCTTCAGCGCTAATGGACCCCTTCTGGGGAAAAACGGCCGATAAATACGGCCGCAAACTTATGACGATGCGGGCCGGGCTCTGTTTGAGCCTGGTTTATTTCGGAATGAGCGTTTGTCAAAACTATAGCCAACTCGTCGTTTTACGGATCTTGAACGGAATCTTGACCGGCTTCATCCCCGGTTCCATCGCTTTAATCGCCTCCAACACGCCCCAAAGCGAATCGGGAAGATATGTGTCCGTCGCCTACACCTTCCGTTCCTAACTCACTCCGATCATCGCCGCTCCGAAGACTCCGGCCGAATCTCCCAGCTTATTCCGGACGATCGGCGTCTCCAGCCCGTCGGAAAAGATCTTTTTCCTTACTTCTTCGCGGCCTAAAGTGTAAAGTTCCTCAATATTTGACAAACCGCCCCCGAGTATCACAATATCGGGATCGAGAATATCGATGACATTCGAAAGCGCGATCCCGAACTGTTCCAAGAATTCGGCAAACACGGCGCTTGTTTTCGGTTCGCCGCCGCGGAAGCCCGCTACAATCTCCTGAACTATCTTGGATTCCCCAAAACGATCGCGGTAAATCCGTTGCAGCCCGCCGCCGCTGATATAAGTTTCGACGCAGCCTCTCTTCCCACAGTAACACTCCGGACCCGAGGGATCGATTTGCATATGCCCCCATTCCCCGGCAATACCTTGAATCCCCGAATGAACCTTTCCATCGATGGCGATCCCGCCTCCGCACCCGGTGCCCATGATCACCCCGAAAACGATCCGCTTTCCGATACCGGCTCCCAGCAAAGCTTCGGCCAAAGTGAAACAGTTGGCGTCGTTCTGGATTTCCACCCGATGTCCCAGTTTAGCCTCGATATCGCTTTTTAACGGTTTTCCATTCAGGCATTGCGTATTGGCGTTTTTGACCAGATTGGTTTTGGATGAAATCGTCCCCGGAATGCCCATTCCGAGGGTATGGGGTTGATGAGCGATCACTTTCAAGGATTCCCGATATAGTCCGTCGATTTTAGCGAGGATCGCCGGGTACCCTTTCTCTTGTTCGGTGGCGATCCTTTTGCGGTAGATTTCCCGGTTGTGATCATCCAAAACGATTATTTCAATTTTGGTCCCGCCTAAATCAATCCCGATTCTGTGCAACTTACTCCACCCCGAACCGTTATTAATAAGCAAAGCCTTTAAGGACATTATATAATAAACCGCCCGATTTGAAAGGGCGGATTTAACGGTTTGATCTCCGAGTTAAACTAAATTATAATTAAACTAATCCCCAACAACTGCTTTAAGGAGAATTTTGATGGCTAACGAGCATGACCATGATGCTTTCTGCTCCGACGCTGCTTCCGAAAGACAAGGGAAAGTAACGGTCCTCTCACCCGAGGAACGGGAAAATTTCAAAGGAATCACTATCGAAGCCGAGGGTTCCGGTAAGGGAGAAGAAAACCGGAGCGGTTACTCCGAATATAGCTACCATGATCCTCATAAACGGGTATATATTCGCCGAGTCAGATTAAACAACGCCTTAAGCTTGTTGTTTTTTGGTTTCTTGGTTTTAATAATCCTTTTGCTGTTCTTGCCTATTTTCTCCGTTATCTTTATCCCGGTCTTAATCCCCCTGTTTGTCCTGATTCTATTGAATAACCTGCTGCGCCGCCGCTAGAACCGGGGTTATCTCATTTGCTAAAGGCGCTTTCTACTTCCTTGACCGAACCGATCCGTTCCAGTTCCTCCCACTCGGTCAGCGGCGGCAAACACCCCTGATTAAGGCAAACATAACAAGTAGGCTTGCCGTTAACCGGTTTCCTGCCTTCGAAGAGCGCCTTGGCGGGATGGCCATTTAAATCGGATCCGCCGCCGGTCCAGGCGAGAATCCGGTGGGGCTGAAATTTCCGGCGTAACCTCACTAATAGTTCGGGGATTTCTTCGCCGTCGCCGACAAAGGTAAATTCCTTAATCCCTTGCTGAAAACCGTCGAACGCGGCAATCAGCCCGGCATAACCCCAACTGTTGCGTTGCATCTCCCCGCTATAAGCGCTAAAGATTCTGCCGGCTTCCTCCCAAAATTCATTTCTTCCCGTGTAAGCCGCCAGCTTAAGTAAATTTTCCGCCTGGACCGCCACCCCGCTGGGAATGGCTTGATCCGGGCCGGATAGGGGCCTGCTCACCAGATCGCCTTCATTCTCCGGAGTCAAGTAGTATAAACCACTCCCATCGCTGAACCTACTGATGGCAGTCTCGGTCAATTCAATACTCCGGGCCAGCCAATCGGCGTTAAAATCGGCCTGGTACAAATCCAACAACCCCTGGGCCAAAAAAGCATAATCATCCAAAAAAGCCTCCCCGTAGGCTTTACCGTCTTTATAAATCCGTGCTAAACCGCCGTCCCCGAGTCGGCTGGTTTTGAGAAGAAAATCGGCCCCGCGCCGGGCCGCTTGGTAGTCGGCGTCATCTTGAAAGGTCTGATAAGCCACTGCCAAACCGCTGATCATCAGCCCGTTCCAAGCGGTGATTACCTTTTCGTCCCGGAAGGGTTTCACCCTGGCTTCCCGAATCTTTAAGAGCTTTTCCCGGGCCCGCTTTAACCTTGCGGATACGGAACCGTCAAACCCTCCTTCAAAATCATGCAACCGGTTGAGAATGTTTCTCCCTTCAAAATTGCCTTCCTTCGTAACTCCGTAATAGTCAATGATCAACCGGGCTTCGTCTTGATCCAACGCTTCTCTGATCTCATCCATACTCCACAGAAAATACTTGCCTTCCTCCCCTTCGCTATCCGCGTCTTGAGTCGCGTAAAAGCCGCCTTCCGGCGCGGTCATTTCCCGCCGGACATAGGCGGAGGTCTCTCGAACTACCTGATGATACTCGGCCGCGCCGGTTAATTGATAGCCGATACTATATAACCCTAACAATTGGGCGTTGTCGTAGAGCATCTTTTCAAAATGGGGTACCAGCCAATAGGGATCTGTCGAATAACGGTGAAAACCGCCGCCCAATTGATCGTAAATCCCGCCGCGGGCCATCCGGTTTAAGCTGAATAGAACATGACTTAATTCCGGAGAATCCTCTTTACGGCTCCCAATGATTAAAAATAACCTTAACAGGGTCGGATTGGGAAACTTGGGCGCGGCGTCAAAACCGCCGTTGGTGGTGTCCGCATAACGGTACAACTCGGAGGCGGCGTGCTCCGGAAACCCTTTCCCCGGCATGTCGGCCCGGTGGGTTAACCCCGACTCGCTGCGGAGAAATTTGGCGAGTTCCGCTCCGGCTTCCCGGATTCGTTCCCGTTCCTCGACCCATTTACGGTGGACCGCTTCCAAAATATCAGTGAATCCCGGTCGGCCATACATTGAGATTGGCGGATAATAGGTCCCTCCAAAGAAAGGACGCCGGTCATGGTCTAAGAAGACAGTCAACGGCCAGCCCCCATGCCCGGCGATCATCTGGACCGCTTCTTGATAGATTTGGTCGATATCGGGCCGTTCCTCCCGGTCAACCTTGATATTGATGAAATACTTGTTCATTAAAGCGGCGATCTCCGGGTCCTCGAAAGACTCCCGTTCCATGACGTGGCACCAGTGACAGGCCGAATAACCGCAGGAAAGCAGGATCGGTTTATCTTCGGCTTTGGCTTTCTGAAACGCTTCGTCGCCCCAGGGGTACCAGTCGACGGGATTGTAGGCGTGTTGGAGAAGATAGGGGGAGGATTCATGGATCAAACGGTTGGTGTATTTGATTTCGGGCATAGTATAATCATCCTTTTTAGTTTTCTTTTTTTATACTTTAAATATGCCCAAAATACGCTATAATAATGGTAGCAGCCGTTACCTCGTGTTTTGGTGTTTTTGAAACACCGGATAGTATTGATACTATCCCCGGCCAAGCGCCGTTGAAGGAACGGCTGCCTTTATTTCCTAATTATTTTACTAACTAGACACGGAAAATATTGATTAATTATGGCAACCGATACCGCTGTAATTCAACGGATGCTTTGGAACATTAAATCTTAAGATTCGAGCTTAAGCCCATAAATTTATAAGCCCGACACTACTTCAATCAGATGGCGGGCCGGACTGTTTACGTAGTATCTCTTTATTTAGCGTCCAGAAACCTTTCAATATTCTGCAAGACCTTTTCGCTTAAACGCGCCAAAGCCTGTTTAGTGCGTCCGGATGATACATTCAGACAGTTTACATGAGGATGAGTTAAGAGAGTATCATCACCAAGCGCGGCTGCCGTATCGCAGAAAAATTCGTTATCCCCGTGTTCCAGCCACTTGACGAGCGCCGGTAGGTCGTGGGACGGGCCGATGGAAGTATTGAACATTATTTTGTGGTTCCCAAACCATTCAAACTGTTCATCATGGAAGAGGATGACGTTTTTATTCAGGCAGGAACAGACCACCTCAACCTTGTTCAGCAGCTCTTTTAAGGGCAGATATTTAATACCCCTCGCCTCTTGTTCCGGTTTGCGGCTGCGGCTGAAATAATATAAATCGGCTCCCAGCGCCTGAAGGCCGGCGGCGATCAGCTTTCCGGAGGCGCCCAGACCGACGATGCCGACTTTTAAACCGGTAAGCTCCACCGGCAGTTCCCGCCACTGTTTACCGCCGAAACCATGAAGATAGCGGATCAGTTCGCTAATGACATATTCAACCACGCCCTGGTCCCCATAATCGCGAATGCCGTATACCGTGATATTTTTAGAGCGGGCGGCGCGAATATCCACATTGGCGCTTTCTTCCGAGTAGAGGCTGCAACACAAGCCGATATAACGAATGTTCGGGCAGGCGTCCAGGACGTTCTTCCCAATGCTGCTGGTATAACTGAGCAGCACGGCGTCGGCGTCCCCGATGCGCCGGATTATTTCCCCGTCATCCTCGGGAATGTCATTGAATAAAATTACTTCCTTTGCATAATCATGCAGTTTTTCTTCCGCCGCCGGAATTAAACCTACCGGTTCGATAGCTACTAATTTTTGAAACAATTCAAGAACCTCCCAGATCAATTCCGCTGCTGAAAATTTATTTAATTTACTTCTCCATTCGGAGTTTTTGTCCTTTCAGATTAAGAATCATTGGCG
>JAAYHS010000136.1 GCA_012735315.1 Bacillota bacterium
CGTTATGAGTCATTTTACCATTTGTATTAAGGTTTCAAGGTAAAAGGTTATTTTATTATACTGATAATTTGTTAGATGTTTACATTTATGGTTGTTCAATAAGTTTAGTTGCCGGATCGAAGTTTAAATATAAATTTAGAAAAACGTACAATTGGAAGCCTTGTAATTAAAATCCTTTATTTAAAGATGTTAGAGAAGCGCTTGGATTTAAACGGAAGCGTGAGAAAGGAAACCATGGAATTATTAGCGAAATTACATAAATAAGTTTCCAGTTTTTTGATGAGTGAGAGAACGATAATAAAGGAGATCTCCGCAATATCAACTCAAGCCGGCTCTTCCAGGCATGACCGAAAACCAAATGAAGGTGAAAAAATGGATTTAATAATTCGAGAAGCCGAAGAAATGGATTTAGAAAGCATAATCAGTATATTTAAACAACCGGAAATGGATAATGGAGAAGTAATTTCGTTGGAGAAAGCAAAAGACATTTTTAAAAAGACGAAGAAATATCCATTTTTTAAAGTATATGTAGCAGTTCTCGAGAATAAAGTTGTCGGGACTTTTGAATTATTAATAATGGATAATTTAGCACATCAAGGAGTTCCATCCGGAATTATTGAAGATGTAGCTGTTTCGGAGGATTATCAAGGAAAAGGAATTGGAAAAGAAATGATGAGGTTTGCAATGAAAGTATGTAAAGATTTCGGTTGTTACAAAGTCACACTGTCGAGTAATTTGAAAAGGGAAAATGCCCATAAGCAGTCAACCGGAACGTAAACGCTCCGGCTACAAGATGTAAGGGCCTCCGGCCCTGTTTTGGGATGTAATAAATCGTCCAAAAACGATCACGGGTTTTTATCCAGCCCAAAGGGCTTCCATCTTGTAGCCGGATGGCTTTAGCCTCCGGCCGGCATTCATTTAGGCCAAATACCACGCTCGTTTTATGACATTGGGGTTTAGCCCGCGACGGACTGGATTAGCAGAAATTAATTATTTTTAAAGTGTATTAAGAGGTGCTAGAAAATGGAGACAATAGTTCAGGTTTTTGAAAAATTTCTGGCGGACCAAAAAGCAAGGTTAAAAAAACCAACACTTAATAAATATGCGGGCGTTATGGATCTATTAGAAAGATACATGAATAATTACGCCCATAATTTTTTGGAAGAAGATGAGGGGAAACTGTTCTGGAACAAATACAAAAACGAAAAGAAAGAGTTTTGTGAAATATTTGGCATTGACAAGTTAGCCGGGAGTGAGATTAGTGAATTCCTCAGTTACTTTATGAACAGGAAAGTTACGGCTAGTAAGGAGTTAATGAAAAATACAGTACGGGTATTGCGTAAGTTCATCAAATGGTTAAAAGATAATTCATATATTGATAATGATGAATCATTTTATAAAGCGGTTAATGAATATAAAGATGATCTCCCAAAAGTGGTGGAATTGTCCGATTTATTCGCCGAAGAAGCAATTAAAAACGGTTTTCGTCAATATGAAGTATATGAAAGTGGTTATTTTACAATAACCAAAATTGAGGAAGGTAAATTATGGTTTGAAGATTTTATGGGTAGCGATATGAAAAAAGGTCCTGTAATTGTTCCAAAGGAGATTAGCTTATTAGCAAAAGAGGGCTGGACAGCATATTTGGAATTAGGCAGAAAAAATAAAAGGTGGTATGTTACCGGAAGTGGCAAGGGTTATCCACATTAATAGTCCACATTTCACATAACCTTAAAAGTTTTCGCGATTGAGCAGCGGCAAAATATTCCAAACACCTGTGGCATTAAGGGGAACCCGCTTTAGGCGCGCAAAGAATTACATATTTTAAATGATAGTTTATCAAATGAAGAACCAAATATAATTTTGGGACAGGTCAAGATGAAAATTGTGACTTGGAATTGTAATATGGCCTTTCGGAAGAAGTGGATTAAGATTAACGAAGCCTTCGATCCTGATATTATGGTGATTCAAGAATGTGAAGCACCGGATAAGCTCGGAAGTACAATCGGCAGCCAATATGAAATCTTATGGATTGGCGATAACAGCAATAAAGGTCTAGCTGTTATTTCTAAAAACCACATAAAAGCAAAACAATTGATGGTTCAACAAGAAAATGTCCGTTATATGCTGCCGGTTGAATTGGATAATGGTTTCAAAATCATAGCCTTTTGGGCTATGAATGATGAAAAAGATTTGATGCAAAGATATATCGGCCAAGTATGGATTGGTTTGAATAAATGTTTGGGAGAAATAGATGATAAAACAATTATTCTTGGTGATTTTAATTGGAATGTAATCTGGGATCGTTCAAGTACCATACCACTGTATGGGAAATTGACTGAAGTAATCGATCTTTTAAAAAATTATCGAATTGAAAGCGCTTACCATTACTTAAATAACGAACGATTCGGGGAAGAAACCGTAAAGACATTTTGTTTATACAGAAAAAATGATAAGTCCTATCATACTGATTATATGTTTTTGCCGGTTGATATTTTGAAAGGAACGAAGCGGTTCACTATCGGCGGGTATAAGAACTGGATTGAATATAGCGACCATATGCCGTTGTATATTAATTTTTAAACTACCAGTGAGGTGGCTCCGGATTCACAAAATGTAAGTCTGAAGGAAGTAGGAGGAAATCGTGAGAAAACCATTACCGGTATTTTGGTGTTTTAATAGATCAAAAGACGCTGCTTTAATTAAAACGGAAGAAATTTTTTGGCAGGGGCCATTTTCATGGGTTGGCTTTGAGCATCTTAATAACCTCAAACCTATTCCGGATGTTGCCGGAGTTTATTTATTCACGTTTGAGTATCAAGATGGGTATATCATACGTTCGGTAGGCGTAACAAATTCGATGAAAAAGCGATTTTACCAACATACTCGCGAATATCGGAAAGGTAATTATACTGTGCTTGATGTTGAATATGCCAAAGTTGGGGAACGGAAAGAAATATGGCATGGTTGGGAATACGCAAAAAAGCATCGGGATGAATTTATAGAAAACAAGGATTTGATACTACAATTTGTCGAAAAAGAACTTCAGGCTTACAAAATATTCATCACGGAAGTACTCGATAGAAGAAAAAGAGAAAGAATCGAATTTGCCATCATGCAAAGTATTTATAGTTCAAAGGAACCTTGGGATGATTTGGTTGATCATGGAATGGCTTTAAGAGGGCGATTTAATGATGAAATACCGATTGAAGTAAAAAATGTTTGTCCGTATAAAATATATGGGCTTCCGAAAGAAATAGAAATTTAGTAAGAGGTAAGAAAAGATGGCTCTACCAAGTAAAATCGAAACATGGCAAATGATCGCGCCCGGGAAAATGGAGCGGGTTGCCATTGACGTCCCCGAGCTTAAACCGTTTATCAGGACAATGCCGATGAGCCGGATAAAAGAAGCTTACGAAACGGCGCGCCGGGGAGGTTTGACGCAAAGAATCGTGCTGATTCCCGACTTTTAGTAGTAAGAATGTATTATTTCGAAGCTTATCGGGGAAAACGTATTAACAATAACAATATTAACAACCCCCAGTGATTATGATAAAATAAAAAGAAGTTAATAGCTGTTTAATTATGTGGCAAGGGGAATCGCGGTGAGCATCAACTTAAAAAAATGGCGGCGCAAGTTGGAAAGAAAAGTGATAATGGCGGTAGCGCCCGCGCTGGTTAACTGGTTATGTAAGAGTCTGCGCTTCAAGGTGGTCGGCCGGGAGCAGTTGGAGCAATTTCAGGGAAAGACCGGCTTCATCCTTAATACCTGGCACGGACAGCAACTGGTGGGGTATTATTTTTATCGCGGCTGCGGGTATTACATTCTTGCCAGCAGGCACCGGGACGGTGATTATGTCAGTAACATTTTGCGCCGGTTCGGCTGGAAGATCGTGCGAGGCTCCAGTTATCAGGGAGCGGTCAGCGGCCTCCTTGGGCTGTTAAGAGGCATCCGGCAAGGGAACGGCGTCGTCTTAACTCCGGACGGGCCAAGAGGGCCTATTTATCACATCGAACCGGGAGGGATTTTTCTAGCTCAAAAAAGCGGCGCGCCGTTGATCCCGGTGGCTTTCGTTTTCGATCGGAAGTGGGTTATGAAGAAAACCTGGGACCAATATGTGATTCCCAAACCATTCGCGCGGTGCGTGGCTTATTTTGGCGAACCTTTATTCGTTACTGAAAAATTGACCGATGAACGTCTGGAGGTTGAAAAAGAAAGGCTCCAAACTGCGCTCCACGAAGCCAACCGGCGCGGGGAAGAGGTTTTAAAACAGTGGCTGGCCGAAAGATAGAGTGTTTTTGCTACCGGGCTTTTTCGGCTTTAGTCGGCTTGATATTATCGCCTGTGTTCATCCTGCGGATGATCATTAATTTCCGGACGGTCGAAACTTTTTTTCAAAGCGGTCTTTCATCCGACAACAAGCCCGTCATTTGGGCCTATATCGCTTCGAAACGCCAATTGCCGGCGGCGCGGCGTTTCATTCGTGAATTGAGCGCGTCCTATCCCGGGTGTCAATTGGTGATCACCGCTAAGGGGATTAATACGGACTCTCTTCGGGGCGCGGTCGGTCAAAACTCGATCATCATGACGCCGCCGTATCCGGTCGAGTTTTGTTCCAAAGCGATAGTCTCCAAAATTAAGCCCCGTTTGTTGCTGATCTTTGAAGACTGGCTCCTGCCGAATACGGTGCGTGATTGCGGGGACCTGGGCTGTAAAGTGGTTTTGATTAACGGCCGGGTTAACCGGAAAGCGCGACTGCTAAACCGGTTGCTTCCCGGATTGGTACACATAACAGTAAGACGGTTTGATCTTTTGATAATGGGAACGGTTGCCGAGGCCAACCGGATCGGGGAGTTGGGCGCCGTTCTCCGGAAGATCGCGGTCGCCGGAATTGAGCCCCAATCCGAGTCCGAAGCGGATACGGCGCCGAGAGACAACCGGTCCGATACGGATTTAATAAGGCAAACAATCGATACCCTCGGCTCAATTCTGGGAAATGGAACTAATTCGCTCCGTCCTTAAGCCATAGATTGGGGAGGAATTTTTGAAGCGCCGTAAATTGGAATCCTACTTGCTCAGAGTAATCTCCAAAGAGGTAACTGGTTTGGTCCCGTTTTTAATCACGGGACTATTGAACGTTTTGGAGATCGTTTATTTATTATTACTGAAACTGCAGCGAAGCATGGTGAAGCGCGCCGGCTTGCTGGCGCCGGTCATCAGCGTCGGGAATCTGGTAGCCGGAGGAACCGGAAAAACACCCACCGTGGTTTGGCTGGTTAATTTTTTGAAAGAATGCGGTTATACTCCGGCGGTTTTAACCAGAGGGTACCGGGGCGGAGTCGGAGCGGAAGGGCTGTTGTTGACCAGGTCCGAGTTGGAAAAGTATACCCCCGACTTTACCGGAGACGAACCCTATTTATTGGCGTACTTGCTTCCGGGAACCGTCATCGCGGTGGGCCGGGACCGTTATCGAACGGCGTTGAAGGCTTTGACGCATCATCCGGAAATCGATATTTTGGTGATGGACGACGGATTTCAATATTGGAAACTTGAGCGGGATTTGGATATTCTGTTATTGGACGCGACGCGGCCTTTTGGAAACGGGCATTTATTACCCAGGGGCACGCTGCGGGAACCGATAGCCGGGTTAAAACGGGCCGGTGTGATTTTACTGACCCGGACCGCCCAAATGGATCCGGCCGAGATCGCCAAAATTGCTGAATATTTGCGCCAGTATCACCCGGATGCTCCGGTAGGCGTGGTCAGGGAGGAACATTCCGCCTTGATCCCGTTGGGAAGCCGGCGTCAAGAGGATGACGCCCATCCGGCGGCGAACTATCTGAATGGGAAAAAAGTCGCCGCCATTACCGCGATTGGAAACCCGCGCCAATTTTTGGCGTCGTTGGAGTCGCTGGGGGCGGAAGTCGGTTATTTTAAGTCTTATCCCGACCATTACCAATGGGAAGAGAGCGAGATCGAAAATTTAATCGCTACCCTTAAGGATTGGGGTTTTGAAGATTTAATCGTCACCGGAAAAGACGGAGTAAAATTAGCCGCTTATCTGGAGAAATTCCGCCGCCGCGGCCTGAATTGTTTAATGTTGAGTCTGGAATATATGATCGACGATGAAAAGGTCCGAAGCAGGATTGCCGAAGTGTCGCCAAGAAAGGTCGTTGCCGAACCATGCGCGTTTTAGGAGTAATACCGGCCCGTTATCATTCGACCAGGCTTCCGGGAAAGCCTCTTTTGATGATCGGAACCAAGCCGATGATTCAATGGGTTTATGAGGCTGCCGCAACCGCTTCCCTGATTGATGAATTGGTGGTGGCTACCGATGACCGAAGGATTTATGAAGCGGTCGCCGGTTTCGGCGGCAAGGTGGAAATGACCTCCCCCGACCATCCTACCGGCACCGACCGTTTGGCTGAGGTGGCCCGGCGTTACCAAACGGAACTGGTGGTCAATATACAAGGGGACGAGCCGTTGATTCAAGGAGTGGTCATCGACTCGATAATCAGGCCGCTTTTGGAGGATCCGGAATTGCCGATGTCAACGGCGAAGATCCGGCTGACCGATCCGGAACAGGTTAAGGAACCGTCGGTGGTGAAAGTTGTTACCGCCGGGAATGGGGACGCCTTGTATTTCTCAAGAGCGCCGATTCCTTTTCCCCGTGATGAGGCGCAGGCGGTTTATTGGAAGCATATCGGATTGTACGGATACCGCAAGGAATTTCTCTTGAAATACGTAACCTTACCCCGGTCGGAGCTGGAGCTGACGGAGTCCTTGGAACAATTGAGGGTGTTGGCCAACGGGTACCGAATCCGGGTGGTCGAGGTTGAGCAGGATTCGGTGGGGGTCGACACACCGGAGGATTTGGAGCGGGTAAGGGGGTTGTTGGCTGAGAAATAGGGTTTAACTGAATTAGGCTAAAGACCGACTCACCTAGCCTCTCTATCTCGAAGCGGGACTGAAAGTTGTGTCAATAGAGAGGAAAGGCGGATCGGGACTGTGATTTGAAAGCATAGTCCGCTTGCCCCTCTTTGCTGAGACGGCTTACGGAAACGTCACTGAAGGAGAGAGGGGCCAACTGAGGGTGACGATGAGCTGAAAACCGGCGCGGGGTGAGTTGATTTTAGGTAGGCTTGATATAGGGAGGGTTCTCAGGTGGAATATGGTATGAAAGATTTGTTTTCGGACAAGTTGTTGTTGATCGCCGGGCCTTGCGTGATTGAGTCGGAAGAACACGTGATGATGATGGCCTGTGAATTGAAGCGGATCGCCGCGAGGGTCGGGGTGAAACTGGTATTTAAGGCTTCCTATGACAAAGCGAACCGGACCTCGATCTCCTCCTACCGGGGCCCCGGACTGGAGCGAGGCTTGGCGATTTTGGAGAAAGTGAAACGAAAATTCGGTTTACCCGTTTTATCCGATGTCCACGAAGTAAATCAGGTGGAGAGCGTGGCCCGGGTCTTGGATATCATTCAGATCCCGGCGTTTCTCTCCCGCCAAACCGATTTGCTCGTGGCCGCCGGGAAGACCGGTAAAGTGGTTAATATTAAAAAAGCCCAATTCAGCGCGGCGGAAGACATGAAGAACGCGATTGAGAAAGTCTATTCCACCGGGAACAAGCAAGTCTGCCTGACCGAACGGGGGGTTTCCTTCGGTTATAACCGGTTAATCGTGGACATGCGTTCCTTGCCGATCATGCGTTCTTTCGGGGCGCCGGTGATCTTCGACGGCACTCATAGCGTTCAGGAACCGGGCGGACTGGGGAAGAGCACCGGCGGCGACCGCCGCTTTGTGCCGTATCTGTGCCGGGCGGCAGTGGCCGCCGGGGTGGACGGACTTTTTCTGGAAGTCCACGATAATCCCGACCAAGCCAAATCCGACGGTCCCAACATGCTGAAACTGGCCGATTTGGAGCTGTTGCTGAAAACATTGATTGAGATTGACCGGATTGTGAAAAATGATTATTAGTTCCCAGTTCCCAGTTACCAGTTCCGCGTTCCGGGTTTTGCGGGCGGTTGACTGTTTGGGTAGTGTTGGTCGTTTAATGAACGAAATGAACGATTTGATTAGGTGATAAAGGAGAAACATCCATGTTTCAACGAGAAGATTATTTGCGACAAGCCAAGGAAGTATTGCTGCTCGAAGCCGAATGCGTCAAGCGCCAGGCCGAAATCCTGGGCGAGGATTTCGTGAAGGCGGTGGAAATGATCATCCGATGCCGGGGCAGAGTGGTAGTTACCGGGATGGGGAAATCGGGCCTGGTAGGGCGGAAAATCTCGGCCACTCTCGCCAGTACCGGCACTCCCTCCTTCTTTCTTCATCCCGGTGAGGCAATCCACGGCGATCTGGGAATGGTCACGCCGTCCGATATCGTGATCGCCATTTCTCAAAGCGGAGAAGTGGATGAGGTTTTGGCGATCTTGCCGACCTTGAAAATCCTTGGGACCCCGATTATCTCGATTACCGGTTCCAAGACTTCTTCTTTGGCTGAAAACAGCGATTTGGTAATAGTGGTTGAAGTGGAAAAAGAGGCTTGTCCCTTGGGATTGGCGCCTACAGCCAGCACGACCGCGGCATTGGCCTTAGGCGACGCTTTGGCGGTGGCGCTGCTTAAGGCCCGCAATTTTAAACCGGAGGATTTTGCGCTGTTTCATCCCGGCGGCGCTCTCGGCCGGCGGTTATTGTTGACCGTCGAAAAATTGATGCACACCGGGGAACGGAACCCCATTATTACTAAAGACCGTCAAGTTCGGGACGCCTTAATCGTAATGACCACTCATGGAAATCACGGAGCGGCGGTGATTGTGGATGAAAACTGCGTTTTGACCGGGATTATCACCGACGGCGACTTGCGGAGGATTTTAAATAAATACCGGGAACCTTTAAATCTTCCCGTTGAACAAGTCATGACCCATAACCCGCGAACGATCACCAAAGATAAACTGGCCGCCGAAGCGATGCACATCATGGAAGCGAAGAACATAACGGTGCTTCCGGTGGTCGACGCGGCTAATCGTCCGATTGGGATTATCCATTTGCATGACGTCATCAAGGGATTAACGGGGATGAAATCATAGGAGGAAAGGAATTGAGCGACAAAAAGACCACCTTCAAAGATTGGCTGGAATATGTCTTTTTTAAAGCTTTTTTATTAATCGTTAAGTTAACCCCTTTTACCATCGGGATTTGGGTTGGTAAAGCCTTGGGGCTTTTGGCGTATGTAGTTCTAAAAGAACGCCGCGAACTTACCTTGCAAAACATTCGCCGCGCTCGGGAAAAAGGGTTTTTGCCTGCGGCATTGAATGAAAAACGTTTGGCGCGGCAAGTTTGGGCCAACCTGGGAACGGTAGGGAGCGAGTTTTTGTATTATTACACCCGGCCTACCGCGCGGCTTAAAAAGGCGGTGCGGTTTAGCGGAGAAGACAACCTCCGCCGGGTTTTGGACAAGCAAAAAGGGGCCATTTTAGTAATGGGACATATCGGCAATTGGGAATTGGTCGGAATGTATTTGGCGGTGGCCGGATATAAAGTGACCCCGATCGTTAAAACCCAGTCCAATATTTTAGTTGACAAGATAATTCAAAATAACCGGCGTTCGGTGGGGATGAAGGTGATTCCGCGCCGGAGCTACCTGAGGCCGATTTTAAACGCTTTTAAAAATAATGAAATCGTCCCCTTTTTAATCGACCAGTGGGCCCGCAACAAGGGTGTTAAGGTTGATGTCTTCGGCACACCGGCGCCGATTCCCCGGGGAGCGGTCGAATTCGGTTTGAGGACGGGAACGCCGGTGGTTTTTGGTTATGTTATTCGTGAAAAACCAAGATGTTATCAACTGGTGATTTCCGAGGAAATCCCCTTGGTAAAAACCGGCCGGGATCAGGATGATGTTGTTCGGAGTACGGCGACTTTGGTCGGTTTGCTTCAGGATGTAATTAAGAAGCATCCTGAACAATGGTTATGGATGCATAAACTGTGGCGTGAGCAATAACTTGACCGGAGTCGACTTTCGACTCAAGTATTAAAGCGGGTTAAAACCATTGTCTTGACAAGCTTCAACCCCTTATGGTAGACTGTAGAGGTTGAAAATTTGTCTTACTTTATTTTGGATTTTGAAGGAAATTTAAGGAGGGTTCGCTCTTGGATTACTTTTTAACCGAAGAACAACAGATGATTAAAGATTTGGCACGGCGCATCGCTGATGAAAAAGTTGCGCCACGCGCTTTAGAATTGGATGAAACCGGGGAGTTCCCCTGGGATCTAATGAAAATAATCGCCGACGCCGATTTATTCGGTGTCTATCTGCCCGAAGAGTACGGCGGGCTGGGCGGCGGAGTTTTTGAGCAATGCTTGGTTGTGGAGGAATTATCCAGGGCCTGTAGCGGTGTGGCTGTAAGTTATGCCGCTTCCGGATTGGGTTGCATGCCGATCCTGGTCTTGGGTTCCGAGGAACAAAAAAAGAAATATCTCCCGGATATCGCTTCCGGAAAACGACTGGCCGCTTTTGCCGCCACCGAGGCCAATGCCGGCAGTGACCCGGCCGGAATGGAGACCTCCGCTGTGTTGGACGGCGACCACTATGTGTTGAACGGGACCAAACAATGGATTACGAATGGCGGCGAGGCCGAGATTTATACGGTAATGGCCGTCACCGACAAAAAGAAGGGACCCCGGGGCATCAGCTGCTTTATCGTTGAAAAGGGCACTCCCGGTTTTACCTTCGGTAAAAAGGAAAACAAAATGGGAATTCGCGCTTCCGCCACCCGTGAATTAATCTTCAGCGATTGCCGGATCCCCAAGGAAAATCTGTTGGGCGGCAAGGAAGGAACCGGTTTTATCGCGACCATGAGAACCTTCGACCGTACCCGTCCGGGAATTGGCGCTCAAGCCATCGGTATCGCCCAAGGGGCGTTGGATGCGGCCCTGAAATACGCGCGCGAACGTAAACAGTTTGGACAATCGATCTCCTCTTTCCAAGCGATTCAACATATGTTGGCGGATATGGCCACTCAGTTGGAAGCGGCCCGGGCTTTGGTTTACGCCACCGCGAGGATGATCGACGCCGGCGCTAAAAATTTCTCCAAGGAATCGGCTATGGCCAAGCTTTTCGCCTCCGATACGGCGATGAAAGTAACGACCGACGCGGTTCAAATCTTCGGCGGATACGGCTATATGAAAGAATATCCGGTGGAGAAAATGATGCGGGACGCGAAAATTACCCAGATTTACGAAGGGACCAATCAGATTCAGCGGAATGTAATCGCCTTGGAAATGATCAAGGAATTGGCTTCGAAAAAGTAATCTTCCGGCGCCCTAAAGGGCGCTTTTTTCGGGTTGAGTCTCTACTTGAGATTCAGCCCGGGCAATTTACTGAATTTAGGAGGAGATGTTAGTTGAAGATCGTTGTCTGTGTGAAACAGGTGCCGGATACGACCGAGGTTAAGATTAATCCCGAAACCAATACCTTGGTGCGTGAAGGCGTGGCCAGCGTCGTCAATCCTTTTGATATGTATGCCGTGGAGGAAGCATTGCGGATCAAGGAAAAATTGGGCGGAACGGTCGTTGCGCTATCGATGGGGCCGCCCCAAGCGGCTGAGGCTTTGAAAGAGACCATCGCCATGGGAGTGGATGAAGCCGTTTTACTTTCGGACCGCGCTTTTGCCGGCGCCGACACTTTGGCTACTTCTTACGCCTTGGCGAAAGGGATTGAGAAGATCGGCGACGTTGATTTGATTTTTTGTGGAAAACAAGCCATTGACGGCGACACCGCGCAAGTGGGACCGGAGATTGCCGAGAAACTCGGGATTCCCCATGTCACCTATGTGAAGAAAATTAATGAGATCAATGAAACCGGATTAACGGTGGAACGAATGACCGAAGAGGGTTTTGAACGGGTGAAGCTGCCGCTGCCAGCCTTGTTAACCGTAGTCAAAGAAATCAATGAACCGCGGCTGCCGTCTTTAAAGGGCAAGATGCGCGCTAAAAATATTCAAGTACCGGTATGGAACGCGGAGATGATCAACGCCGACCCCGGAAAAATCGGACTTAAAGGTTCTCCCACCTGGGTGAAACGGATCTTTATCCCGGAAATGAAATGTCAAGGAGAAATTTTCGATGGTTCGCCGGAAGAGCAGGTTAAATCTTTGGTTGACGCTATTTTGAGCCGTAAAATCGTTTAACGCAGATCGCTGATGACGCAGATATCGCAGATAACGCTGATGACGCTGATGGCGCAGATATCGCTAATATCGCGGATTTCGCGGATTGTAGGTTGAGTATATTCAGGAGCGATCTAAGTTTCAGAGCGGGGCGAAGTTGCGGTAGACGCGGATGTCGAAAAGCGAATCTATCCCTTTAAGGGTATTAATTTGGTTTTGTAAGCAATTTTTACGGGTTTTATAATCCCTATTAATTCATTACTTTGGAGGGAAGACGATGGGAATCAGGGTAATTACCGATAAATGTTATGGCTGTAAAGTTTGTGTGCCGAGCTGTCCCTTTGGAATAATTGAAATTATCGATAAGAAGGCGGTTATCAAAGACGGTTGCAACCTCTGCGGCGCTTGTGCGACGGCTTGTAAGTTCAACGCGATTGAAATTACCCGGGAGACTGAAACCAAGATCGACAAGTCCTTATATAGCGGGGTTTGGGTATTTGCCGAACAACGCGAGGGTAAGTTGGCCAATGTGACCAAGGAGTTATTGGGAGAAGGACGCAAGCTGGCCGATGAATTAAAGGAACCTTTGGCTGCGGTTTTGCTGGGTAAAGGAATCGGAGAATTGGCTCAAGGATTAATCGCCCACGGAGCGGACAAGGTATATCTGGCGGACGCCCCGGAACTCGAATACTTTTTGGAAGATTCTTATACCCAGGTCATCGTTGATTTGGTTAAAAAAGAACGGCCTAATATTATTTTATTGGGAGCGACCGCGATTGGGCGTTCGTTGGCCCCCAAGGTGGCGGCCAGATTGGAGACCGGATTAACCGCCGATTGCACCGGATTGGAAGTGGACGTCGCCGAAAAGAACCTGCTTCAGACCAGACCGGCTTTCGGCGGAAATTTGATGGCCACCATTCTTTGCCCGAACCACCGTCCTCAAATGGCTACGGTCCGGCCGAAAGTCTTTAAACCGTCGGCGGAGGATCCCTCGAGGACCGGAGAAGTGATTACGGTCGATTTAACGAAGACCAAATGGGACATCCGCGCTCAAGTGTTGGAAGTCGTAAAAGAAACCGGCTACGTGGTGAATCTGGAGGAAGCAAATATCATCGTCTCCGGCGGCCGTGGCCTGTGTGATCCGAAAAACTTTGCAATGGTCGAGGAGTTGGCCCGGGTGCTCGGCGGCGCGGTCGGCGCTTCCCGAGCGGCGGTCGACGCCGGCTGGATTCCTTACGCCCATCAAGTGGGTCAGACCGGCAAGACCGTCGGCCCGAAGATCTATTTCGCTTGTGGAATTCACGGCGCAATCCAGCATTTGGCGGGAATGTCCTCATCCGATATTATCATCGCGATCAATAAAAATCCCGACGCTCCCATTTTCAAAATTGCCACATACGGGATTGTCGGCGATGTGCGGGAAGTATTGCCGCTGTTAACCAAAGAATTTAAAAAAGCGTTGGGAGTCAGCCAAGAAGCGGTGGTTTAAAAATGATTAATATTAAATTAAAAGGCAGAGTTCGTTAGCGGACCCTGCTTTTTTTCTGAAAAATTTCGATATTGATTTGAAAAAGTCTTTGACAGGTCCCGGTTTATTTTGCGGCTAAATTCTATATAATTAACAGCGTAAGCAACGGCGCCGAGGAGCTGATAACAGTATAAATATTCATCGACTCGATCTAAGCATAAATCAAAAGATACATGAATTAACAAAAAAATATGAAGTAAATCTTGCTAATTATACATTAATTATGTATAATTATTAATAATTAAAGATCGCTATCATTTCAAAAGGAGCGTGTTTCATGATTAAAGTCGGTATTATCGGGGCTTCGGGTTATACCGGAAGTGAGTTGCTTCGAATTCTGGCCCAACACCCGGAGGCGGAGGTTACGGCGATTACTTCGCGGACTTATGAGGGGCGAAAGCTGGAAGAGGTATACGGGGGTTTTACGGGATGGAACGGACCGGTCTTTAACGGTTCCGATTCGATCGATGCGGTGGCCGGGTGTGATGTGGTGTTTTTGGCAATGCCTCACGGCGTAGCTATAAATCTAGTTCCATCGTTGTTGGAAAAGGGGCAAAAAGTAATCGACTTGGGAGCCGACTTCCGTTTCCGGGACGCTCAAATCTATGAATCATGGTATAAGCTCCAACACACTCAAAGGGAGTTGACGAAGAACGCCGTCTACGGATTGCCGGAAATCTACCGCAAACAAATTCGCCAAGCGATGTTGGTCGGCAATCCCGGCTGTTATCCCACCAGTATCATTTTGGCCATCTATCCGCTTCTGAAAGCCGGGTTGGCGGATCCGGACCGGATCATCATTGACTCCAAATCCGGTGTTTCCGGGGCCGGGCGGAAAGCGGACTTGGCTTATAATTTTCCGGAATTGTTCGGAAATTTTAAGGCCTATGGTTTGGCGGGACATCGTCATACGCCCGAGATTGAACAGGAATTGTCGCTGGCGGCGGGCAAAGCGGTTAAAGCAACCTTTTCCCCGCATTTGTTGCCGGTAGCCCGCGGTATTTTGAGCACGATTTATCTTAATTTAACCAAGGAGATCACCACCGAAGAAGTTGAGGAGATCTTAACCCGGAGTTACCAAGGCGAACCTTTCGTGAAGATCATCAAAGAACCGCGCTTGCCGGAATTAAAGTGGGTGGCTGGAACCAACTGTTGTCACATTGGGGTCCGGGTTGACCGGCGCACCAACCAATTAATTGTAGTTTCGGTAATCGATAATATGGTTAAAGGCGCTGCCGGACAAGCGATTCAGAACATGAACCTGATGTGCGACCTTCCTGAGACCATGGGACTGCAACAATGGCCGGTCTACCCGTAAGGGTGGTGTATGGTATGGGCGTGTGATACGGATCATCCGGATAAAACCGATTATCATCTTTTGCTCCGAATATGTTATAATCTTTTACATATGGAGGTTTTGGCAATGAAAACCATCTCCGGCGGCGTAACCGCGCCCCTGGGTTTTAAAGCGGGCGGGGTCGCCTGCGGTATCAAGAAAAATCAACAGGCCGATCTGGCGCTAATTTATTCCCAAGTTCCGGCTGTTGCGGCCGGGATTTTTACCACCAATCAAGTCCAGGCGGCCCCGGTCATTTTAAGCAAAGAGTTTTTAAAGAAAGGCAAAGCTCAGGCCATTATCGCCAATAGCGGCAATGCCAATGCATGTGTGGGAGCGACGGGGATGGAGGCGGCCCGGAGGATGGCGGCTGCCGCCGGAAAAGCTCTGAATATTCCGATGGATTCGGTTTTGGTCGCTTCGACCGGAGTGATCGGCGTCGCCTTACCGGTGGAAAGGATCGAAAAAGCGTTGGCGGAAAAAGCCGATTTTCTCTCGGATGCCGGAAGTCCGGCGGCAGCCCGGGCGATTATGACCACCGACACTTTTCCCAAGGAAGCGGCGGTCGAGATCGAATTGGGAGGAGCGCCGGTCCGGATTGGCGGTATCGCTAAAGGGTCGGGAATGATTCATCCCAACATGGCGACGATGCTCGGCTTTATCACCACCGACGCCAAGATTGAGCAAGCTTTGCTTCGAAAAGCGATCGCCGCGGCGGGGGATCGTTCCTTTAACCGGATTACCGTTGATGGCGACACCAGCACCAACGATTGTCTTTTGGTTTTGGCCAACGGTTTGGCGGGGAATAAGCCGATAACCTCGGAAAATGAAGATTACCAAACTTTCTTGCAAGCTTTGACCGGAGTCTGTTTGGAACTGGCCAAGATGATCGCCAGGGACGGCGAAGGGGCTACCAAATTGGTGGAGATTACCGTTAGGGGCGCCAGGACTGAAGCGGAAGCGGTCCAAGTCGGAAAAGCGGTGGCCGCCTCCAATTTGGTGAAGACGGCGCTATTCGGCGAGGATGCCAACTGGGGCCGGATCTTGGCCGCCGTCGGATACTCCGGGGTGAAGATTGATCCGGATCGAATCCATATCTATTTGGGGGATTTATCGGTTTATCAAAACGGAACCGGCTTGGTCTTTGACGAGGCCAAGGCGAAAGAGATTTTATCAGGAAAAGAGATTCGGATTAAAATCGATTTGGGCGGCGGCGCGGCGGCGGCTTCGGTTTGGACTTGCGATTTGAGTTACGATTATGTCAAGATCAATGGAAGTTATCGGAGTTGATCTCAACTCACCTAGCCTCTCTATCTATTATGAAGCAATGCTGAAAGTCATATCAATATAGAGGAAAGGCCGATCAGGACGGGAATTATATGCCTGTTCTGCGGGCCCCTCTTTGATGAGTCCGCAAACAGAAACAGCGTCAAAACAGAGAGGGGCATGATCATTGTTGCTATAACCCCTATTTAAGGTGGGGTGAGTTGTTGTTAGTCGGCCTTCTTATGATTATAGTTGATATTGATTGGATTCATTCAAGGAGTGTCGGTAATGAATGACTTTGTTGCTAAAGCTGAGATTTTAATCGAAGCGATACCGTATATTCGCAAATACTTCGGAAAGACATTCGTCATTAAGTACGGCGGGAACGCGATGATTAACGAGGACCTCAAACATGGGGTCATGCAGGATATCGTCCTCTTGAAGTTTTTAGGGGTTAATCCGGTCTTGATCCACGGCGGCGGGCCGGAGATCACCCAGATGCTGAAGCGGGTCGGCAAGCAATCCCAATTCATTCAAGGCTTACGGGTGACCGACGCCGAAACCATGGAAATAGTCCAAATGGTTCTGGTCGGGAAACTGAACAAGGAGATCGTCGCCAAGTTGAATTTATTGGGCGGCAATGCGGTCGGCCTTTCCGGACAAGACGCCAACCTGCTGGTGGCCAAGAAGACTGCCCCGACCATGCCCGAAGATTATCAGGGCGAGATTCCGGATATCGGGTTCGTAGGGGAAGTAGTTAAAATTAATACCCATGTCTTGGAAGAACTGATCGCCTCCAATTATATTCCGGTAATTTCATCGGTCGGGGCGGGGGAGGACGGAGCCAGTTACAATATCAACGCCGATACCGCCGCCGGGGAGTTGGCCGCCGTCTTAAAAGCGGAAAAACTGATCATGCTCACCGATGTCGAGGGCATTTTCGAGGATTATCGAGATAAAGGAAGCTTAATTTCAGCGCTTCAGGTGGAGCGGGCCATTCAAATGATCAATCAGGGCAAGATCGAAGGCGGGATGATCCCCAAAGTCCAAGCCTGCATCACCGCTTTAAAAGCCGGGGTAAACCGGACCCATATCATTGACGGGAGACAACTCCATTCGCTGTTGTTGGAGATCTTAACCGATCGGGGAATCGGCACCATGGTAGTAAAATGAAAGGGTGGGATCGGGATGAATAATGCCGAGTATTTAAACATTGGACAGAAAACGATGATGAAGAACGTAGACCGTCTACCGGTGGTTTTCATCCGGGGTCAGGGGTCCCGTTTATGGGATGCCGACGGCAAGGAGTATCTCGATTTTTTGAGCGGGATTTCGGTGGATAATTTTGGCCACTGTCATCCCGAGATCACCGCCGCGTTGAGGGAGCAAGCCGAGAAAATCCTTCATGTATCGAACTATTTTTATCTTGAAGAACAGGTTAAGCTGGCGCAAGAATTAATAAAATTAACCAATTACCACAGCGTTTTCTTCGCCAACAGCGGCGCCGAAGCCAACGAGGCCGCCATCAAACTGGCCCGAAAATACGGAAAAACCAAATTGGGCGGGAAATATCAAATCATCACCGCCAAAGGGTCTTTTCACGGCCGGACTATGGGAGCGTTGTCCGCAACCGGGAAATCCCAGTATCAGGAGAGCTTTCAGCCGATAGTCCCCGGTTTCGTCTATGCCGAGTATAATAGCCTCAAATCATGGTTGAACGCGATAACCGACCAAACCTGCGCGTTAATGCTTGAGTTGGTCCAAGGCGAAGGCGGCGTCTATCCGGCCAACCCGGAATTCGTCGAGGGATTGGCCAGACTTTGTTATAAGTATAAGTTGCTGCTGATCGTCGATGAAGTCCAGACCGGTTTGGGCAGGACCGGTAAAATCTTTGCTTACCAGCATTATAATATCAAACCGAATGTCGTAACCATAGCCAAGAGTCTCGGCGGCGGAATTCCTTGCGGCGCTTTGTTGGTTGATGAGGAGGCCGATATTTTTATCCCCGGCGATCATAGCACTACCATCGGCGGGGGCGGAATGGCGTACGCCGCCGGTTTGGTTGCGCTGCGGCTGCTTCAAGAACCCGGTTTTTTGGAAGAGGTCGTCCGGAAAGGAAATTACATCAAAGACACTTGGGAAGACTGGCGCCGGGAAATGCCGGTAATCAACGGTTGCCGCGGGATGGGGTTGATGTTGGCCCTGGAGTTGAAGATTCCCAGTAAACAAGTGATGCTCGCTTGTTTGGAGGAGGGGCTGGTGGTTAATGCCGTTTCCGAAAATGCGATTCGGATTCTGCCGCCGTTGAATATCAGCCAAGAAGATTTGGAGGCGGGTTTGGCCATACTGAAGAGGGTGTTGCAACAGATATAATGTTGGCTCGCCGGCGAGTACTCGTGCTCAGCGCGGCGGTGCTCGTAATCGTCTTTTCTGAACCATCAATTTTCATCTTAAATATTTCAAATGACGAAACGCGAAACGCGGAACGCTATATAGAACTAGGAGGATCATTTATGGAACGGAAAGCCAAAAAAGTCGTATTAGCTTATTCGGGTGGATTGGATACCTCGATTATTATTCCCTGGTTGAAAGAGAACTATGGGTGTGAGGTGATCGCTTATGCCGCGGATGTGGGGCAAGGCGAAGAACTGGAACCTTTAGAGGAAAAAGCGCTTAAAACCGGGGCCAGTAAAATTTATATCGAGGATCTTAAAGAGGAGTTCGTTAAGGATTTTATCTTTCCGATGCTCAAGGCGGGCGCGATTTATGAGGGGAAATACCTGATGGGGACCTCGGTGGCCCGGCCGGTAATCGCCAAACGTCAAGTGGAGATCGCGATTAAGGAAGGCGCCGACGCCGTGGCTCACGGCGCGACCGGCAAAGGCAACGACCAAGTCCGTTTCGAATTGACTTTCAAAGCCTTAAAGCCCGATTTGAAAATTATTGCTCCTTGGCGGGAATGGAATATCAAATCCCGGGAAGAAGAGATTGCCTACGCTGAAAAGCGCGGTATTCCGGTGCCGGTTACTAAGGCCAAGCCGTACTCCATGGACCGCAATCTTTGGCATATCAGCTATGAAGGCGGGATTTTGGAAGACCCTTGGAATGAATATAACGACGACATGTTCATTTATACCGTTTCTCCGGAGCAAGCTCCGGATCAACCGGAAATCGTGACCATTGATTTTGAGCGGGGCGTTCCGGTGGCGATTAACGGCCAAGCTTACGATCCGGTATCGCTAATCTTTAAATTAAACGAGCTTGGCGGGAAACATGGGGTCGGCCGGGTGGACATCGTGGAAAACCGGCTGGTGGGAATGAAATCTCGCGGCGTTTACGAGACGCCGGGAGGGACGATTCTTTATGAAGCTCACCATGCCTTGGAAACGATTACGCTGGACCGGGATACGCTTCATTATAAGCAAATGATGGCCGGGCGTTACGCGGAACTGGTTTATTACGGCCAATGGTTCACGCCGTTAAAGAAAGCGCTGGACGCTTTCGTGGACGAAACCCAAAAACGAGTCACCGGTTCCGTCAAAGTCAAACTTTATAAAGGAAATGCCCAAACCGTCGGACGGAAATCGCCTTTCTCGCTTTATCAGGAAGATTTGGCCACTTTTGGCGCGGATCAAGTTTATAACCAACGCGATGCCGAAGGCTTTATCAATCTGTTCGGGTTGCCTTTAAAAGTTCAAGCCGGTTTGGAACAGAGAATCAAAAATAAATAGGAAACCTTATTTCGCTTCAACAGTTTTTTTAAGCGGGCCTCAAAGGCTTGCTTTTTTATTGGATTTTTCAGCGTCCGGGCTTTAGCGATGTTTCAATAAAGGATCTCGGTTATTATCCGCAGCTATTTTTTGCCGCGATAATGTGGTAAAATTGACACAAGAGTCAAAACTTGGCTGCCGTTTGTTACGGTGAATTCGAGGGGGTTTCTAATGAAACGGGGTTTAATCTTTATAATAATTCTCACCATTAGTTTGGGAGCATTTTCAACGCCGGCCGCTGGAGCCGTCAGCCTGCATCGGATTGCGGTAATGCCCTTTGACGACGGGTCGATTAAAAAGACCTGGGGTGAACAGTTTGACTTGGGGAAAGGGGTGGCCGATGAACTGGTTACGGCTTTACTGGAGACCAACCGGTTTCGCTTGGTTGAACGGGAAGAGGTTGACAAGGTGCTTGAGGAACAGAATCTCGGTAAAGATGGATTACTGGACCCTCAAACGGCGGCTAAAATCGGCAAAATTTTAGGCGTTCAATATTTGGTGATCGGACGGGTCACCGATTTTTCCATCAAAGAAGACGAAGACATACTGGCGAACCCCAACCGGCATAACTGGATGGGCATGAGGGTTACTTTTTCCACCGCTTTCGTCAGTCTGGAGGCGCGTCTGGTAGATACGACCACCGCTGAGATCTTAACCAGCGTTACCGGTTCGGGTAGGAAAAAGACGGTTAATTTGGGGCTTATCAGCGAACAAGGCGGAATATCCTTCGGAGATAAGGACTTTGAAAAGAGCGATCTCGGCAAGGCGTTACGGCAAGCCGTTACCTCAGCCGCGCGTCAGTTGGCGACCAAGGCTTATGGGGGGTTGACTCCGGTAACGATTACCGGAATGGTCGCTTATGTTATGCCCGACCGGATCATCATTAATGTCGGCCGGAGAGACGGCGTGGAACCGGGGATGGTATTTAAAGTAGCGCATAAGATTACAACTTTAAAAGATCCGGTTACCAACGAAGCGATTGGCGAAGTCACCGAACCGGTAGCTGAAATTTCCGTGGTTGAGGTCAAGGAGAAGTCCGCCACCTGTGTAATACTTAACAAGTTAAGCGAAGTTTATGAAATAGCAGTCGCTGATCCGGTTGAGTCAAAAACCCCGTTAAAAATAGCGTTGCCGGAATTGCCGCCGTTAAAAGAAGAGGAGGAAGGGTATCGGCGCGGCAATGAATTTAGACTTTACACCGATTGGATGGCATTGGGCGAGTTAACGGACAAATCCCTTCCTGAAGGAGCGGAAACCAAAAACAGTTCCGTTGCCTTCATCGGAGCTCAAGCTATCCTAGGCCGTTTTAAATTGGCGTTGGAAAAATCATTTCACGGCGAGATCAAGGATTCTACCCGGGAGCCGAAAATTTCCGAAGCTAAACTGGGTTATAATCTTAATCCGGCTCAAGATGTTCAGATTGAATTATTCGTTTCCAAATTGGAGATGGAGGCGGAGAGGGGCGGAACCGATGCGCTTGATTGGTCGAGTTGGGTTTTCGGGGCCGATGTGGAATATGAAATGGCGGAAAAAACCATTTTCGAGTTGTCCTATGGCTATGGCGCCTCCAACGATTACCGGATCAACGGCGTTTATCAAGCCGGCGGCAATTTGGGGATCATTAAAGCCAAGATAAGCTACTATTTTTCGAAAAATACCGCGGCCTACCTGGGTTATCGTTCTTATATGCTTAAAATGAGCGACGTTCTGGATTTAACCGGCGTAACCGCGGGTTTGGTCCTTAAGTTTTGATTACGGATCCGATTATATAAACCTGAAAACAGGTTAAACTATCCATCAAATCTGATTGATGGAGAGGATTTGATGGAAGTTATCATTCATCTTCGGACTAACCAAAAAGGGATCTATCTTGAATACTGGCATACCCACCGCTACCGGCGGAAAGTCCATCGGGCCGACCCCGGCGGATTTGATGAAGACGGTCCCTGGTTTCAAGTAACGGTTGGTCCGAGTTCATTTAATTTCCGGTTTAAAGATTTGGAGGGAGATCCGGGTTTTGAGCGTTTTTACGGGAACTATCTCGGCCGGGAAATTTGGTGTTTGCCGGATCGGCCCGATGTTTATCATCTAAAACCGGCCGCGGCGAAAGGGCACGTTAATGAGTTTTATCAACAAATACGAGAGTTGGTCCCGGAGAATATTTATTTGCCGGAAACCGATGTCGGTTATTTGCGGGAGGGGATTCCGCCCCGGCCCGGCAAAAAGCCTGGGATTGAAAAATCAATGCTGGGGGCGAATGTTCTAAAGGATGGTTCGATCCTTTTCGGCCTTTTTCATCCCAGAGCGGCCCGGGTTTATCTTACCGGCAACTTTAACGACTGGCAATGTCCGGGACATTCCAATCCCGACCCCGCCAAGTTTTTAGCGATGGACTTATACCGGGGTTATTACGATTACCCTAACCTTTGGTTGTTCAGGCTTCCGGCGGATCAAGTTCCCATGGAAACCGAGTATCTTTTTTATGTGGCGGGCGGGGTTCCCTTGGACGGCAACCGCCGCCCCGAACGGTATCTGCACGATCCGCTGACCCGTTGCTACGGGAAAGATATGTCCCGCAATCCCTCGCTGGTAATCGATCCCACCGAATACCAGTGGCGGGATCAAGGCTGGAAAACCCCCGCTCTTTCCGATTTGGTAATCTACGAGATGAATGTCTACGGTTTTACCGAGGGCGATCCGGATATTCCCGAGGAAGAACAAGGTAAATTCAGCGGGATAATCCGGCGGATCAAAAACGGTTATTTTAAGGATCTGGGGGTAAACGCCCTCGGGTTGATGCCTACCTCGGAGGCGCCGTCGTTGCAAGGCCCGACGGCTTTGGGTTACGATCCGTGCGGGTTCGCCTCCATCGAACGGGATTTCGGCGCTCCGGACCAGCTCCGGGAGTTGGTGGATATCGCTCATCAAAACGGGATCGCCGTTTTGATGGAGCTGGTTTTTAACCATACCTCGAACACTTTTAATCCGTTATGGGACGCGATCAGCGACGGCACTCCCGGCGGATTTTATTTCAGCGGCGGGACTCCCTGGGGCAACCGGGTGGCCACCGAGCGGGAAGAGGTCCAAAACTACTTGATTGATGTCGCTAAATTGTTATTGAAAGAGTATCATGTCGATGGTTTTAGGTTTGACGCCACCCATTCCAGTTGGATGGATCATCGATTTTTATTCAAACTTCAATATGAGATCCGAACCCGCGGTTTTAAGCCGGACTGTATCTTAATCGTTGAGAATTTACCCAATGAACCGGATTTGAACCTTGAAGGCTGGAACGGTTTCGCCCAGTGGAACGATCCCTTCCATGACAAAATCAAAGCTTTGTTGCGGGAAGGAGTATATCAGGATTGGGTCGATGATTCGCCCGAGCATTTGGGGGATATTTTTTATTTTAGCCGGAATTTCTATGCTTTGCATACTAATAATGTAATCAATTATTCGGAGAGCCATGATGAGAACAGCCTTCCTTTTGAGGTGGCCACCGACGGTCCGGCTTTACAAACCGAACCGGCCAAGGAACGTAAGGCCCGTCTGGGAATAATGGCGACTTTAACCGCTTTGGGACAACCCATGCTCTATATGGGACAAGAATTTAACGTCGACCGTCCCCGCAACCGGGTGCAATTCGAGTGGCCGAGGGACCTTTCGCAACACCGGTTTTATCAATGGGTTAAGGGTCTAATTCATCTCCGGAGGCGCTATCCGGCTCTCAGAATGGCCGGGGATAAATTGGCGGAGGAGGGCAAATTTCAGTTTATCATCGGTCCCTGGTTGGAGCAGGGAAACGGCAGATGCGTTATTGGATGGCGTCTCAAACCCAACAAAGATCCCCGAGATGAAATGGTCGTCCTTTTCAATTTTGAACCTTATGACGTCAAGGTTGGGATCAATTTTGGAGTCCCGGGGAAATGGGTCAAACTGGCCGATATTGATCGGGTAAATGATTTACCGCCTTTCGGGACCGGCATGGCGGATGATCCGGCTACGATTACCACCGATGGTTATTTTGAAGATTTCGTACTCCCTTCAAGCAGCGGGTTTGTATATAAATGGGAGAGTCCGGTCGGCGTTCAGTAACAGTCGGCGATGAGCGCTTGGATATATTTAGAGAATCAAGGCATAAAAAATTTTTTCGTTGATTAGCTGCATCGAAACCGGTTAAGGCAGGAGTGGTGGGTGAAAAAACCAGGCAGGATTATGAGGAAACTTGTCAAATTTTAATAGTGTAAAACTGAATACTGATTTCACGGATTAATTTTGGAGAGCTACGTTAAGCGTAACCGCTTTTCCAAAATATTTTTTGTCGTTTTTCATTAAGGTAACCTAGGTGATAGAATGAGGGCGGTTTCCCGTTCGTGGGTCATTGGTTGGTTATTTTTGTTGGTCGTTTCATTTGCCGCTGCCGATGGACGTTATTCAATCAGCGCCGCTAAGGAGTATCGGGTCTGTTATGTGGTGGAAGTAACCAACAGGAGGGGAGGACCGGCCCGTGATTTAAACTTACGGATTCCGATTTTCATGACCGAGGGGCTGCCTCCTTACCAAAAGGTGAAGTCGTTTCGAGCGCCCACCGGTGTTGTTATTTCAAAAGATAAAAACGGACAAACCGCCGAGTATCGTCTTTCCCGGCTTGATAAAGGGGAATCGTTGTCGTTAGAGTTTAATTTTACTTTCGTGAATTATGCGATTGATTACCAACTCAAACCATACCGGGGCTCCAGCCAGGTGGAATCATCTTACCTTCAACCCGAACCCGGCATTGAGTCCGATAATGTTCAAATTAAACAGTTGGCCAGAAAACTGACCTCCGAGTATGGCGCTCAGCTTGAAAAGGCCAAACGAATTTTTCACTATGTAAATTCGACGCTTGAATATCAAAAGATCGAACGGGATACGCGCAGCGCTTTAGAAACCCTCAAAATCGGAAAGGGGGTATGCGAGGACTTTAGTTTGGTTTTTATCGCTCTTTGCCGCGCATCCGGAATACCGGCCCGGCTTGTCAGAGGTTATCGTTTTAATGATTCCGATCTCAAATCCGGAGAAACCGATTTACAAAATTTCGCTCATGCATGGGCGGAGGTTTATTTACCGGCTGAAGGCTGGGTAACGGTAGAACCGACTTTTAATTATAGTTATAACGGCGTCAAAACGGTCAGCTATGAATTTTTTGGAAAGATTGATAAAACAGACCGGCATCTTTTTTACAGTTACGAGCGGGACATTGCTCCCAGCTGTAGTTGGACTCATGACCCGCGCAATCCGGCCGATTTGCAACTTAGTTTTCGAGCTTTGCTGCGTTAAAGAGGGAAATATATTTTAAACGCCAGGGGAATATCTTTATATTGGTAGGAGGGATTGCAAATGAAACCAGTCAGCGCCCAGTATAAAATGTTAGCCGGCATTTCATACTTTTTTTGGCCGATCAGTATCCTGATTGTCGCTACCAAACTTAAGAAAGATCGTTTCCTGCGGTTCCACGGTTATCAAGCTTTGTTCCTCGGCATTTCCGGTACAGTCTTTTATTTGGTGAGTGGGGTTTTTTTAAGGTTGATTCCCGGTTTGGGCGAGTCGTTATTCAATCTGTTGGCCAGCGCCTGGATAGTGATGGCGCTCTTTCTAGCGTTTCGATGCTTATTGGGGGATTATTTTAAGGTACCGTTCATTTACGATGTGGCCTACTGGGATATGGAGTAGCCGATACATAATTAATAAAGGGTTATTTGATTAAAGGATTGTACCACTTCCTGCAGGAAGTGGTTTTATTTTGAAAAAAATTATTAGAATCAAAAAGGAATCTATTGGAAAGTAACGAATTATTCTCCCGGTGATGGAATCGGTGCTCAAAAAAGTAATGTTGACATTGCTGCTTACTTTGGGAATAACGGGTTGTCTCGATAAACCGGGACCTCGAACCGGGGATTTTAATGCGGTGGTGCTTGATTATCTAACCGAAGAACCAGTTGCCGGGGTTGAGGTGAGCATTGAAGGGGGTGAAGTATTCACCACCGATCACAAGGGGCTGTTTTCGCTGGCCCAGTTGCCGCCCGGTGAATACCGGATTCGAATGACCAGGGAATGGTACGAACCGAAGACTGTGATTTACCGGCATCTCGGGAAACCGGGTTTGGTCGTTTTTTATTTAAAACCGCCGGGTTTGCCGGGGCGAATTTATTATAGTTACGATGAACGGGGCGATAGAGAAATTTATGCGCTGAATTTGGAAGACCGTTCTCTTGAGAAAGTATTGAAGCTGCCGGGTTCCGGTGAGACCGATCCGGCCTGGTCGAAATCGAGATTGGCGGTAAAGTCCACCGTTGAAGGTGTTTCAAAGATCCATATTTATGATATCACCGAGGGATACTCTGTGCCGGTTTTGATTCAGGATTCGCTCATCGGTGAACATCCTTCCTTGGATGAAAACGGGGAAAAGATGGCCTATAAAAGCGGTAAAATTATTAAATATGATTTACGTACTAATACAGAGATCGAGTCCTATGATCGGGCCGGTTGGAACCCGGTGATCAGTCCTGATGGGGAAAGAGTCGCTTATGTCAGCGGGGATTATACCAAGTTGTATATTTATACCGGTAAATACGAATTTAAAGAATTCGGTTGTATCGGTTTCAAATTTAATAATCCTTGTTGGAGCCCGGACGGGTCCAAGATTGCTTTTGAAGCCTATGAAAACAGCGAGGGGAAGAGAGCGATTTATTATATAGCGGTCAATTCGGAGTCCTTTACTATGAAACAATTAACCTTTCCCACCGGAGAAAAGGAACAGCATAAACATCCTACTTGGGGCGAGAACGGTATGATTTATTTTTCTGGGAACATAATTTATTCATCGCGGAATGATATTTACGCCGTCGAATTTAAGGAAGGAGAGCTGAATAGCAACCCATGGATAATGGTGAGCAAGGGTTCGGGAAATAAGTTGTATCCTTGTTGGGGGAAGTAAGGTTAAATGAATATTATAAGATCTCAGCGGCAATTTATACTTTTTAAAATTATTACCGGTTGGATGCTTAAACTTCGATCCGGCAACTAAACTTATTGAACAACCATAAATGTAAACATCTAACAAATTATCAGTATAATAAAATAACCTTTTACCTTGAAACCTTAATACAAATGGTAAAATGACTCATAACG
>JAAYHS010000137.1 GCA_012735315.1 Bacillota bacterium
ATTGGGAAAGCGGAGATTCCGGCGGCGCCGACCATCGGGTTCACTTTCTTTTTCAGGAAAAGGTTTAATAATTTTGCGAATAAAACCCCACCGGCGGTATCAAAGACGAAGGCGACCAAGCCTAAGATCAGGATTAGGATCGTGGCCGGATTCAGGAATTTATCCGCGATCATCGTCGAACCGATGGAGATGCCCAGCATTAAGGTGACCAAATTAGCCAATTCGTTTTGGGCGGCCTTTGAGAGTCTTTCCAGAACGCCGCATTCCCGGATTAGGTTGCCGAACATCAACGCTCCTACCAAAGCCACGCTGATCGGGGCGATAATACCGGCCACTACCGTGACCAGGATCGGGAAGAGAATTTTTACAATCTTAGGTACTTTGACCTCGCGGGTTTCCATCCGGATCATCCGTTCCCGTTTGGTGGTTAAGGCTTTGATTACCGGCGGCTGGATAATTGGGACCAACGACATGTAGGAGTAAGCCGCTACCGCAATCGGCCCCAGCAGGTCCTTGGCGAATTTGTTCGCCACATAGATCGCCGTAGGCCCGTCCGCGGCGCCGATGATTCCGATGGCTGCCGCTTCCTTTAAGCCGATATTGATGCCTAAGCCCAGCTCTTTAAGCCAATCGCCCAAGAAAAGCGAGGCGAGCATGGTGGCGAAGATTCCGAATTGAGCCGCGGCGCCGAAGAAAAGCATGAACGGGTTTTGAAGCAACGGCCCGAAATCGATCATCGCTCCGACGGCGATAAAGATTAATACCGGGAATAGTTCGTTTTTGATTCCGGCATTATAAAGAACGGATAAAAAACCGTCTCCGCCGATGGCCGAGGAGAATGGAATATTGGCTAAAATTGCCCCGAAGCCGATCGGCAGTAAAAGCATGGGTTCATAATCCTTGGCAATGGCGAGATAAATTAAGACGCCTCCAATCGCCATCATTACCAAACTTCCAAAATTCATTGCGAGAATGCCCTGGAAAAGCTCTTGCATAACCTAACCTCCTGTAGCTATTGATATAAGTAAATTTAGGCATAAGTTTAATTTATCACAGATCAAAAGCAATGTCACCCGATAATTATTTTTTTAAATAATTTGAAATGTAGCATAGTCAGTATTCTTCAAACCGTAGTTATCGTGAAAAAGGCCAAGCCTGAAGAATTTGGAGTCTTAAACAAAAAACTTGATTTAGCTGATGTTAGGTTGTATATTATTTATCATAGTGTATTTTGTATGGAGAAATTCAAAGAATAAATATCGGCTTTAATCAAAAAGGAGGACCGGCATGAACGAAACCGTTTCAATTGATTTGGGCATCTATCTACTTGGACTGATTGTATTACTATTGATAATTCTTTTAATTATGGTCCGTAAACTGGTTGTTCTATTAACCGCATTACTAGAGCGACGGGAGCAAACCATTATACCTCAAACCGCCGAGTTGGACCGTTCGTTACTTAACGGGGACTGCACCGAGGAAGAACTGGCGGCAATCACAGCGGTTCTCGCTCGGATATTGCCTGATAACCATCGGAAAATCGTTAGTTTAAAGTTAATCCATTAGAATTTACCGGACAAACTTATTGATGCCGATTTTAGCTTAGAAAACGACTGGGGGAAATGAAATGCATAATTTTCGAGTTACGGTGAATGGTAAGGTTTTTGAGGTCACTGTTGAAGAAGCGGATTCCGCTAAAAATGAAATCAATACTAAAGCCGTAGAAGAAGCCGCGGCGGCTGTTGCTCCTGCTAAGACCGGGGCTGCTCCGGTTTCTATAAAAGATACTGTTTTGGGGAGTGGGGAACAACCGGTAGTCGCCCCGTTATCCGGATCAATTCTTGAAATCAAAGTCAAAATCGGGGATCGGGTGAAATTCGGTCAGGTATTGTTAACATTGGAAGCGTTGAAGATGGAGAATGAAATTGTTGCTCCTCAAGACGGCGTGGTTAAGAATATTTTTGTTCAACAAGGTTCAATGGTAAATGTGGGAGATGTGTTGTTAAGCCTTACCGATTAGGCTTTCGAAGTAATTGATCGGAGGGCTGTCGCAAAATAGACTTTTTACCTTTCGTTTCACCAGGTTATAAAACCCTGGACTAGGCTGAAAATCAATTAAAAACCCGATAAACGGGCGGGCGCTGGTAATTCGGAGCGTTAACCAAGCGCTCGTTTTCATGGATTTGAGAATGGTTTTAGATGCCTCGCGGGTTAGGCTTGCAAGAAGATGAGGGCCGCCGGCTGTTGCCTATTTTTGCAACAGCTTTTTTGCTGTCCGGCGATCCTATTTTTAGTATTAAATGGTATTTTAAAGTGTAGCTGGCCGGTTTGGTTAACTTTATCTTAAACCCTGCTAAATAAGGTTGACCATTATCAGTTTTAACATTATATTTATAAATAACTTATTTTTTTCGGTCGTATACGATTCATCAGAGCTTGGGAGAAAAGTCTGGATTTTATTTGCCGGTGTTAGTGAAAAAAGGTACAAACCGCGTTAAAGGGGGGAGGAGCCTATGGAAGGCGGCTTAAATACTGCTTTGGAGTTGCTTGTATTAGGAATGGCCGTGGTTTTTTTAGTGTTATTATTTCTCATGTTTATAATGCAGATTATGTCCGGAATTGTGAACCTTAGACCAGCGGCAAAAACCAAACCGGCCGTAGAGGAAATTATCGAGGAAGAGTTGGCGGTGATCATGGCGATTCTTAATGAGGTAAATCCCGGCCATGAAGTTTCAAATATCCAGTTAAAATTAATTCAATGAAGTTTTTTGGAGGGAAATTATGAAAAGCTATCGCGTATCCGTAAACGGTAAGACTTATGAAGTCATTGTTGAAGAAACCTCGAATACAGGCATGGGTCAAGCAGCGGCCACCGCTGTCAAAGAGGAAACAGTTCCGGTAAATACCGAAAAAAATACTTCCCGCATGCCGGTCACCGAAGGCACGCCGATAAATGCGCCGCTATCCGGTTCGATTTTAGAGATTAAAGTCAAACCCGGTGAAACCGTAAAACAAGGTCAGGTTCTTTTAACTTTAGAGGCGTTGAAAATGGAGAATGAGATTGTAGCTCCGGTGGCGGGCGTGGTCAAGGGTGTATATGTTCAAACCGGCGCCATGGTCAATGTTGGAGATGTTTTAGTGGTCCTTGGTTAATTCAGAGGAGGTCTTAATTAAGATGTGGAACAGTCTTCAAGAGTTGATATTAGGCACCGGGCTGGCTAATATGTCCTGGGAAACCATATTAATGATTGCCATTTCCTTAGTCCTGATTTATTTGGCCATTGTCAAGCAATATGAACCGTTGCTTTTATTGCCGATCGCTTTTGGGATGCTCTTAACCAACTTGCCTTTGGCCGGTTTGATGGATGAGCCGTTAATGGCTGATGGAAAACTGGTTCAACCCGGGGGATTGATTTATTATCTGTATCAGGGTGTCAAATTAGGAATTTATCCGCCGTTAATCTTTTTAGGGGTGGGCGCGATGACCGATTTCGGTCCGTTGCTCGCCAATCCCAAAAGTATTTTATTGGGCGCCGCGGCGCAATTGGGCATCTTTTGCGCTTTAATAGGCGCTATAATCTTAGGTTTTGACATCAGAGCCGCCGCGTCAATCGGAATAATCGGCGGAGCGGATGGACCAACCGCAATCTATCTTACCAGTAAATTAAAACCCGAATTGTTAGGCCCGATCGCGATCGCCGCTTATTCCTATATGGCGTTGATCCCCATCATCCAACCGCCATTGATGAAGCTTATGACCACCAAAGAGGAACGGCAAATAGTTATGGAACAGTTGCGGCCGGTATCCAAGACGGAAAAAGTCATCTTTTCAATTGTAGTTACCATTATCGGCGCTTTATTGCTTCCTTCCGCCGCCGCTTTATTGGGTTCTTTAATGTTCGGAAATTTGCTGCGCGAATCGGGAGTGGTAGAGAGGTTATCGAAGACTGCCCAAAATGAAATGATTAATATTATTACCATTTTCTTAGGCTTGTCGGTGGGCGCCACCGCTAAGGCGGAAGTGTTTTTGAAACCATCGACTCTCGGTATTATTTTTCTAGGTCTGTTTGCTTTTGCCTTTAGTACGGTCGGCGGGTTGCTTTTTGGAAAGGCGATGTGTAAATTGACCGGCGGCAAAATTAATCCCTTAATCGGGGCGGCCGGGGTTTCGGCGGTGCCGATGGCGGCTCGGGTGGTCCAAAAGGTAGGAGCTGAAGCAAATCCAGGCAATTTCTTGTTGATGCATGCCATGGGACCAAACGTGGCCGGAGTGATCGGTTCGGCGATCGCCGCCGGAGTATTGTTGGCGAGTTTGCAATAGCTCAGTGGTCAGTAGTCAGTAGTCAGTAGTCAGCATGAAGGGGAGTAGTCGAAAGCTGAGGATTCAAAAACCGACACAAAAGAGAGTAGCCAGAATTGAGGAGTCAGTGATCAGTAAAAGCAAGAATAAAACATCAAGGTTTTGGGATTTCAGAGCTTAGCTTACAACTCTCCCATCTCCTGTCTCCTGACTCCCGGGTGCTGGTTACCGGCAAAAGTATATGTCCTACTTGTAAAAATGAGGTGACTAAAATGGCAAAACCGGTTAAAATAACCGAAACGATTTTCAGGGACGCTCATCAATCCTTGTGGGCTACTCGAATGAAGACCGAAGATATGATGGCGATCGCGGAGGCGATTGACGATATCGGCTATCATTCATTGGAAGCTTGGGGCGGAGCCACTTTCGACAGTTGTTTACGTTTCTTAAAAGAAGACCCTTGGGTGCGTTTGCGCCGCTTAAAGGCGGTCATCCGGAAAACGCCGCTGCAAATGCTGTTGCGGGGACAAAATCTTTTAGGTTACCGTCACTACCCCGACGATGTGGTCCGGGAATTTTGTCATCGGGCCGTTGATAACGGAATTGGAATTATTCGCATTTTTGATGCGCTAAATGATGTCCGGAATATGGAAACCGCCGTTAAAGCTTCGAAGGAAGCGGGAGCCCATGTCCAGGGCACGGTGGTTTATACCATCAGCCCGGTCCATGATATCGATGCTTATGTCAAACTGGCCTTGGAATTGAAAGAGTTGGGTTGTGATTCGATTTGTATCAAGGACATGGCGGGTCTTCTCACGCCTTATCGGGCTGAGGAATTGGTTAAAAAGCTAAAACAAGCCGTAAATTTGCCCTTACAATTGCACGCTCATTATACCAGTGGTTTGGCTTCCATGACTTACCTAAAAGCGATCGAAGCCGGTGTGGATGTGGTGGACACCGCGTTTTCCGCTTTAGCGTTGGGTACGTCCCAACCGCCGACTGAGTCGCTGGTGGCGGCCTTACAAGGAACTCCGTATGATACCGGCTTGGATCTGGCAAAGCTCGCTCCCATAAATCAGCATTTTAAAGAGGTTAAAAAAGAATACCAGTCCGTCTCAGCTCCGGTAGAAGTCGACACCGCGGTGCTTTCCTATCAAATACCGGGCGGAATGATTTCGAATCTTCGCAATCAATTGGCCGGACAAAACGCGTCCGATCGTTACGCCGATGTTCTGGCCGAAGTTCCGAAAGTCCGGGAAGAACTGGGTTATCCGCCCTTGGTTACTCCGACCAGTCAGATGCTGGGAACTCAGGCGGTTTTAAATGTTTTGACCGGGAAACGTTATAGCGTAGTTCCGAAGGAAATTAAGGAGTATGTCCGCGGTATGTACGGTCGTCCCCCGGCGCCGATTAATCCCGAAGTCCGGAAGTTGATTATCGGTGATGAACAACCGATCACTCACCGTCCGGCCGATGATTTGGAGCCGATGCTGGGTAAAGCCCGCAAAGAGATAATCGAGTATTACCAGCAGGAAGAAGATGTTCTCTCCTATGTGCTTTTCCCCGAGGTGGCGCTGGAATTTTTCAAGACTAGGAATTCAAATTGCAAATAAGTGATAAAAAATCGAGCCGCATTGACGACTCGATTTTTTTAATTTTTATTAAAATTATTGGGCATCTTGTTCTCTGATTTCAACCCGGCGGATTTTACCGCTGATGGTCTTGGGTAATTCGGTCACAAATTCGATGATTCGCGGGTATTTATATGGCGCAGTCACATTTTTTACGTGATTTTGCAGTTCGATTTTGAGTTCCTCGCTTGGTTGATAGTCTTTAGTTAGAACCACGGTCGCCTTCACGACTTGGCCGCGGATTTCATCCGGAACCGCGGTTACGGCGCATTCCAATACCGCCGGATGTTCAAGCAGCGCGCTTTCAACCTCAAAGGGCCCGATCCGGTAACCGGAACTTTTAATTATATCATCAGTCCGGCCGACAAACCAGAAGTAGCCGTCCTCGTCTTTCCAGGCGGTGTCGCCGGTGTGATAAATACCATCATGCCAGACGTTTTGGGTGAGTTGCGCGTCCCGGTAATAGCCGTCGAAGATACCGACGGGTTTTCGGTTAGCGGTGCGAACGACGATTTCTCCGATTTCGCCAACCTCGCAAGAATGGCCGTTTTCATCAATGATATCGATATCGTATCCGGGAGTCGGCCGTCCCATTGACCCGGGCTTTGGTTCCATCCAGGGAAAAGTGGCCACCGCCACGGTAAATTCGGTCTGACCATAGCCTTCCATTAGTTTAATTCCGGTCAGTTTTAAAAACCGACTATAAACTTCCGGATTTAACGGTTCGCCGGCAACCACGCAATACTCCAGTTTACTCAGGTCGTACTGGGAGAAATCCTCTCGGATCAAATAACGATAAACCGTCGGCGGCGCGCAGAAAGTGGTAATTCCATACTTGGCAATTATGCTTAGCAGATCTTTAGGAACGAATTTATCATAGTCGTAAACAAAGACAATAGCCCCGGAAAGCCATTGACCGTATATTTTGCCCCAGGCCGATTTGGCCCAGCCGGTATCGGAAACGGTAAGATGTAATTTGTTAGGCCGCACACATTGCCAGAATTTAGCAGTCACGATGTGGCCTAATGGATAGGTGAAATTATGTTGCACCATTTTGGGATAACCGGTGGTCCCGGAGGTAAAGTAGAGCAGCATAATGTCGTCATTTTTGGTCATGTCGGCGCCGGAGGGCTTGACCCAAGTTTCAGCGGCATTTTTAAATTCGGTGTTAAAGTCAATCCAACCTTCCCGTTTTCCGCCGACCAGCGCTTTAAGGGTCAACGTAGGCGACTCGGGTTGGGCTTCGTCGATTTGATCGATGACTTCATCTCCGGCGACGGCGACTATCATTTTGATACTGGCGGCGTTAATGCGGTAAACTATATCTCTTTTCTTTAAAAGATGGGTGGCCGGTATACAAACGGCTCCGATTTTATGCAGCGCCAGAATACAGAACCAAAATTCATAGCGTCGTTTGAGGATTAACATTACCGGGTCGCCTTTTTTGATGCCGATGGATTTAAAGAAATTCGCCGTTTTGTCGCTGTATAGTTTTAACTCTTTAAAAGTAAATTGAGCTTTATTTCCTTTGTCGTCACACCAGACTAAAGCGATTTTGTCCGGCTCCCGGGACGCCCATTCGTCAACCACGTCATAGGCAAAGTTAAAATTATCCGGAACTTTTATCCGGAAATTTTGATAAAAATCTTCATATGATTGATATTCAAGATCAATATATTTTTCCAACATCTTTTCTCAGCCTTTCTACAATAATTTAACGCGAAACATCGACAAGAGACGCGAAGCATCGAGCATGCGCTTAAGTAAGACCGGCGTTCCCTTCAAACCCGTAGCGATGATTTAATCAAAGAATGATCGCCAGAAATTTGGCGGGTTTTCCGTTTAATGCCTTCATTCCGTGATTTATATTTGAATCATAATAGATGGAATCCCCTTCATTGAGGATAACCTCATTCTCGCCTAATTTAACTTTCATGGCGCCTTCCAACAAATAGTTGAATTCTTGTCCGGGATGGTTGTTCAAATGGAACGGGGTATCTTCCGGTTCAGGCTCAACAATTACCAAAAAGGGTTCGGCTTTTTTATTAACAAAGTTGTATGCCAGATTTTGATATTTGTATTCTTTGCGGCGTTCCACAGAGACTCCCCGTCCGTTGCGGGTCAACGAATAGGTATGTAAACGGGGTTCTTCGCCGGTCAATAAGGCGGATAGTTCTATATTGAAGCGTTGCGCTATCCGGTAAAGAACACCGACCGGGATGTCGGAAACGCCGTTTTCGTATTCTTGATAAACTTCCAGCGGAATGTTTAGTTCTTTAGCAAGATCGGCGGCGCTGATTCCGAAAATATCCCGCAACCCCTTTACCCGTTCGGCGATTTGTTTTAATTGTTCTTCCATGGATTCTGATAACTCCTTTCATTAAATTGGGCGGCAACTCTTAGTCTTATAGGGCATTATTGAAATAAAGTATTATTGTATAACATATTCGCTTTATTTTAAGTAGTTCCTTTTAATTTCAACAAATTATTTTGGAGCTGATATTATTGTTTTTATTCAAAATTTAAAAATGAATTTGGTATTAATATTGATGTAGTATAGCAGGAATCAGAAAATAATTATCGAACACTTTAGAGGTAAGGTGGTCAGACCGTCCTACCAATTTCGGGGGTGTGGAATGGAGATAGTACCGATTAGCCAAAAACGGATTTATCAATCGATTATAGAACAGTTTGTTGGATTGGTTAAAACCGGAAAGTTGCAGATAGGGGAGAAAATACCTCCCGAACGGAGCTTGGCCGAGATGTTTAATGTTAGTAGAGCCTCAATCCGGGAAGCGTTAAGAGTTTTGGAAATAATTGGTTTAGTAGAAGTCCGGCCCGGGGAAGGTTCCTTCGTTACCGAACTGAAAATCGCCCCCTTTATTAATGCCGTTACACCATTACTAATCAGCAATGAATCGATGGAACGAGATCTGCTCGACTTCCGAAAAATTTTGGAACTTAGAGCAGTGGAATTGGCTGCCACAAGGGCCGAAACCACCAAGGAGTTGTTGACGTCGCTGGAAAAAATGAAGACGGCTATTGATCACGATGATTTAAACGCCGGAGCGGAGGCCGATATTTTATTTCATAAAAGCATCTTTTTAATGAGCCGGAACTTTATCCTACAAAAGGCTTCGGAATGTATCGCAACGATTTTAGAGAGTTCAGTCAGGTTTAACCGGGGAAAAATACTTGCTAATAATCATAACGCGAATGAGTTATACAACCAACACTTCGGCATTTACGAAGCAATCAAGTTGCGCCACCCGGAATTAGCCAAAAAAAGAATGGAACAACATTTGAACTTTGTTCTAGAAATTGTGTGAAGGTGGAGGTATAGATGCGGATTATAGTATGTATAAAACAAGTACCGGGAACTTCCAAAGTTGAGATGGATCCCGAAACCGGAGTTTTGAAACGAAGCGGAGTAGATAGCAAAATGAATCCTTATGATCTATATGCGCTTGAAACCGCTTTTCGGGTTAAGGAACAAGTAGGAGGCAGCGTTATAGTAGTCACCATGGGACCTCCCCAGGCTCAAGCAGTAATTAAAGAGGCATATATGATGGGAGCGGATGAAGGGTATTTGGTTTCGGACCCTAAATTTGTAGGTTCAGATGTGTTGGCGACTTCTTTCACTCTGTCTCAGGCAATTCGGAAAATTGGGGGATTTGATCTTATCATCTGCGGTAAACAGACCACCGACGGCGATACCGCCCAAGTGGGTCCCGAGTTGGCGGAATTATTAGGCATTCCCCATGTAGCCTGGGTGAAAAACATCTATGAAGTGTCAAACGACAAAATAATTGTGGAACAAGACCTGGCTGAGAGTTATGAAGTGGTGGAAATGGGTTATCCTTGTTTGATTACGATCGAGAAAGACATTTACCAGCCGAGGCTTCCTTCGTATAAATTGAAACTGGCCACCGCTGAACGAGCAGTGAATATACTTACCCATAAGGATTTGGAGGAAGCGGATGATTCCCTGTTTGGCTTGGAAGGTTCACCCACTCAGGTAGAACGGATATTTCCTCCGGAAGTAAAACGAGAACAATTTTTATGGGAGGGTGCACCGGATGAACTGGTTGAAAAAATAGTTGAAAAATTACATGAAACTAAATTTGTTTAATATTTTGTTAAACGTTTTTTTGAAGTTGGATAATTTGGTAAGAGGTGAAATTGATGGGAAGTATTTTGGTTGACGGCAGTAAATGTAACCTCTGCGGCAAATGTGTTGATCAGTGTCCTTTCGGGGCGATTCAAATTGATTTGGGGAAAGTAATAATTGATAATGGTTGCAGGCTTTGTAAGCTTTGTATTAAAAATTGTCCCGAAGGCGCAATTAGTCTGCTAAAGACCCAAAAGACCGTTGATAAAAACGAGTGGAACGGTGTTTTGGTATATGTCGAACATCTGGAAGGGGAGATCCATCCGGTAACTCTAGAATTAATCGGCAAAGCCAGACAATTGGCGGGCGAGATTAATCATCCGGTTTATGCATTGATTATGGGGACCGACGTAATAGATCTCGGCAAGGGATTGTTGGAATATGGCGTTGATCGGGTTTTGGCATATCAGGATGAAGCTTTGCGCCATTTTCGAGCGGATTTGTATACCAATATATTTGAAGATTGTATTAAAGAATTTAAGCCATCCATTGTTTTAGTCGGAGCTACTTCCGTTGGCAGGTCGCTGGCGCCGCGGGTGGCGGCTAGATTCCGGACCGGGTTGACTGCCGACTGCACCCAGTTGGAAGTCAGGCCCAATACGGATTTGGTCCAGATACGTCCGGCTTTTGGCGGTAATATTATGGCCCAGATCGTCACTGTCCGAACCCGGCCGCAATTTGCCACAGTTCGTTATAAGGTGATGGAGAAGGCGGATCGTCTCCGCAAACCTGGAGGAGAGATAATTCGGTGTCAAGTAAAACCGGAAAGGCTCCAATCCGGGTTAAAAGTGATCCGTACCGCGCTGCGGGAAAAACAAGAAAATATCTCTGATGCGGAAGTATTAGTCGTTGCCGGGCGCGGGGTAAAAAATCCCGCGGACCTGGGGATGATTAATGAATTGGCTGAGTTGTTGAATGGACAATTGGCCTGTACCAGGCCTTTAGTTGAAGCAGGATGGCTGCCCTATACCAAGCAGATTGGTTTGTCGGGACGGACGGTAAAACCAAAGCTCATCATCACCTGCGGGGTATCGGGAGCGATTCAGTTTACCGCCTGTATGAGCGCTGCGGAACAAATTTTTGCCATAAACAAAGATCGGAACGCGCCCATCTTTAAAGTGGCCCATTACGGCATTGTCGGGGATATCTATCAAATAATCCCGGCTTTAATCGCCAAATTGAAAAAGGAGGTAAGGTCCGTATGACATACCGAAGAGTAACCGAGGCCGACGTCGGGGTGCTGGAAACCATTTGCCCCGGCCGGACTTACTTCGGGGAGGAGATTCACGATGATTTCAGCCATGATGAAATGGTGGAATACGGTAAATACGCTCCGGAGGTAGTGGTTGAAGTATTAAATACCGCCGAAGTTTCGGCAATTATGAAATACGCCTATCAAAACGATCTTCCGGTAACGCCGCGCGGCTCCGGTACCGGACTTTGCGGCGGAGCGGTCCCGATTCATGGCGGGATCATTCTTTCCTTGGCTAAAATGAACCGGATCTTAGAGATTGACGAAGAAAACACGACGGTCACCACTGAACCGGGAGTATTATTGATGGATTTAGCTAAGGCGGTCGCCGATCGGGATCTGCTTTATCCGCCCGATCCCGGGGAAAAGAGCGCTACTATCGGGGGAAATGTAATGACCAACGCCGGCGGAATGAGGGCGGTCAAGTACGGTGTGACCCGGGATTATGTTCGCGGCATGGAAGTGGTCCTTCCTAACGGAGAGGTTATCGAAGTCGGCGGAAAGGTAGCCAAGAACAGTTCAGGTTATAGTTTAAAAGACTTGTTTATCGGTTCCGAGGGAACCCTAGGGATCATCACTCGGCTTACTTTGAAGCTGATTCCATTGCCTAAACGAACCGTCAGTTTATTGATCCCCTTCAACGACTTGGAGGCCTGTATCGATGCTGTACCCAAGATCATCATGGCTAAAGTGGTTCCGACAGCTATCGAGTTTATGGAAAAAGAGGTGATCGAGGCCGCTGAAAAGTATCTGGGAAAGCATTTCCCCGATAAATCAGCCAACGCTTATTTATTATTGACCTTTGATGGAAATTCCGCTGCCGAGGTTGAGAGTCAGATGGACCAGGCGGCTCAAATTTGTCTGGATGACGGGGCGGTTGATGTTTTTATTTCCGATACCGAGGAGCGCCAGGAGTCGGTTTGGAGCGCCCGGGGCGCGTTTTTGGAAGCCATTAAGAGTTCCACTCCGTCCATGGATGAATGTGATGTGGTAGTTCCCAGAAACCAAGTGGCCCGTTTCGTGAAATATGTTAAGGACCTGGAGCGAATCCATCAAATCCGGATCCGGAGTTTCGGTCACGCCGGCGACGGCAATCTCCATGTCTATGTTTGCAAGGATGATTTGAGTGATGCCGAATGGAAGCGGCGTTTGGAACCGGTGATGCAGGCCATGTACGACAAGGCCGGCGAATTGGGAGGCCAGGTTTCGGGAGAACATGGTATCGGCCATGCCAAAACGGAATTTTTGAGAAAATCGGTGGGCCGGATCCAGTTGGATTTGATGAAAAGGATTAAGCTGGCCTTTGACCCGAAGAATATCTTGAACCCGGGGAAGGTATGCTGGTAATCTATAAATAACTATTGACTTTGGACGGGTAACTTTTGATTATTTTATATTTTAATTTATATTATTTTTAAGGGAGGTTGCATCAATGATCAAAAATATCGCTTTTATCGGGTTGGGGAATATGGGTTTTCCGATGGCGAAACGGTTGTGTAACGCCGGGTTTACGGTAAAGACGGCGGTCCACCGTAATGTCGAAAAAGCCCGGCAATTGGAGGCGGAAAACGGGATCATCGCCGATTCGTTGGTTGAAGCGGTCCGGGGAGTTGAGTTGGTTATCACCATCTTGCCCCAGGATGAGCAAGTGAAAGCGGTGCTGTTGGAACCGGAGGTTTATGAGGCGGTAACCGCAAATTCCGCAACCATTATTATGGAGATGACTTCTTGCGCCCCCGAAACTGTCCGGGAGGTAGGCCGGGAGTATTCCCAAAAAGGAGTCAGGGTCTTGGATGCGCCGGTCAGCGGCGGGACCGCCGGAGCCGCCGACGGAACCCTTACCGTTTTCGGAGCGGGGGAGCCGGAGTTATTGGATGAGTTGAGGCCGGTTCTGGATGTGCTGGCCGCCAAAGTGTATCATGTAGGCGAGTTGGGCGCGGGCAAGGCTTTAAAGGCGATTAATCAAATGATGGCCGCCGTGAATATGGTTGTCGTTGCCGAGGCGGTTGCGTTGGCTGAAAAAGAGAAGATTGATTTGGAAACCATGTATAAGGTGATCAAGGAGAGCGCGGGGAATTCTTATGTGTTTGACCGCAAATTTAAGAATCTCGCCGCCGATAGTTTCCCGGCGGGGTTTAGGACTGCTTTGATGCGCAAGGATTTGGGAATCGCTCTGGGTTTGGGAGAAGGTTTGGAGTTGCCGCTGGCCAAGTTGGCTTATGAATATTACTTGAAGGCCGAAGCTTATGATCATCTGGATTATTCGGCGGTGGCCAAGTTGTTGGTGGAAAGGTTAAAATAGACTGTTCATCAATTGTTGGCCTGGCCGTAATAAGCCTTGGGGCCGTGTTTGCGCGAAAAATGTTTGTCCAATATATAATTTGGTAATGGTCTAAGCTTTGGATTTAGTTGGAGAGAGGCCAAAGCCATTCGCGCAATCTCCTCCAAAACGACACTGTTATGGACGGCTTCGGCAACGTCCTTGCCCCAAGTGAACGGCGCGTGACCGGCGACTAATACGCCGGGGAGATGTTGATAGTTTAAGTTTTGAAAACGTTCAATAATTACTTGAGCGGTGTTTTTTTCATATTCGGCGGCGACTTCGTCTTTAGTAAGGACTCGGGCGCAGGGAATGTCGCCGAAAAAATAATCGGCATGGGTGGTTCCCAAACAAGGGATGTCCCGGTTCGCCTGGGCCCAAACGGTGGCATGAGGGGAGTGAGTATGGACCACTCCCCCGATCTCCGGAAAACCGCGGTAAAGGCCTAAGTGGGTGGGGGTGTCCGAAGAGGGTCGCAACTCGCCTTCCACTATCTCGCCGTCCAAGTTTAAAACAACCATGGAATCAACCCGTAGTTTTTCGTATGCCACTCCACTGGGCTTAATCACTACCAGGCCCCGCTCCCGGTCAATGCCGCTGGCGTTTCCCCAAGTGTAAATCACCAGTCCGCGGCGGTTTAACTCCAAGTTGGCTTCCAATACTAGCTCTTTCAGTCTTTCAAGCATAATACCGCTATCCTTTTCTTTTAAGTATGTCATGAGATTGGGTCTATCGTTCCGGGTTCCGCGTTTCGGGTTCCGGGTTTGGTTTATGGCCTAGGGTTCCAAGCCTATCGTTCCGGGTTGCTTACATTGACAAAGCTATAGAAAATGCGGAACGTTGAACGCGGAACACGGAACTTCTTTTAAAGGGTTTGTAATTGCTTTTCCAAGAGTTTGCCAAGTTCAAGGTATCTTTGGTAAGATTCTTGATACTTTTGCGCCGCCTCCGGCTGGGGAGTATAAGTTTTGTCAAACCCGCTGCTCATACGGGTTTGAGCTTCGCTAACCGAGGAATAAACTCCTGCGGTGACGGCGCCGAACATTCCGGCCCCCAAAGCGCAGGCTTGTTCGGAACGGGCGACTTTAATCGGCATATTTAAGACGTCGGCGGTTACTTGCATCACGAAATCGCTCTTTTTAGCGATGCCGCCGATGGCGATCACTTGATTGATGGCGATGCCTTCATCGCGGAAACGTTCGACGATGGCTTTGGCGCCGAAAGCGGTTGCTTCCACCAACGCGCGATAAAACTTAGGAGCGGTGGTGCCCAGGGTCAGTCCGGCGACCGCCCCTTTTAAGGTTTGGTCGGCATAAGGCGTCCGGCGACCGTTTAACCAGTCGAGCGCGATTAAAGCGGTTTCTCCGCTTTTAATCTGAGCCGCTTCGACGGCAAGTTTCGTTAGGATTTTGGATTCGATTTCCGCTTGAAGTTTGCCAACCAACTCCGGGTTTACAAGCGAGGTTTCCGGTAAGATCGCTTCCAGAGGCCAGCACAGTAATTTGCGGAACCAAGCGTAAACGTCGCCATAGGCTGATTGACCGGCTTCCAGGCCGATGTAACCCGGAATCACCGAACCGTCTACTTGGCCGCAGATCCCGGCGACCAGTTTGTCACCGATCACTTCGGGAGCGGCAATCATGATATCGCAGGTGGAGGTGCCCATGATTTTAACCAGGGTCGCTTCGGTGATCTCCGCGCCGACCGCGCCCATATGGGCGTCAAATGCACCGACGGCGACGGCGATGCCCGGTTTTAACCCCAACCGTTCGGCCCATTCGGATGTCAAATCACCGGCTTTAACATCCGCGGTATATGTTTCTCGGTAAAGACGTTCCCGCAAACCGGCCATCAACGGGTCGATCTTGGTCAGGAATTCTTCACCCGGAAGGCCGTTCCAATCCTGATGCCACATGGCTTTATGCCCGGCCGCGCAGCGGCTTCGTTTCAGCTGGGATGGGTTTTGAACGCCGGTTAACAAGGCCGGTATCCAGTCACAATGTTCGATCCACGAGTAGGCGTGTTCACGGATCCCCGGATCCTCCCGTAAAACATGGAGAATCTTCGCCCAGAACCATTCCGAGGAATAGACGCCGCCTTCGTACTTGGTATAGTCGACGCCGCCCCAATTTTTAGCGATCCGGTTGATTTCGGCGGCTTCCCGGACTGAGGTGTGGTCTTTCCAGAGAATGAACATGGCGTTGGGATTCTCACTAAATTCTTCCCGCAGAGCCAAGGGGAGTCCGCTCCGATCAATGGCGCAGGGGGTGGAACCGGTAGTGTCGACGCCAATCCCGACCACCCGCGCTCCGCTTCCCGCGGGCATTTTGGCTAAGGCGCCTTTCACGGCTGCTTCCATGCTTTCAATATAGTCCAGGGGATGCTGGCGGAATTGATTTTTATCCGGATCGCAATACAACCCTTTAACCCAGCGGGGGTAATAAGCCACTTCGCCGGCGGCTTCCCTTCCGGTTGCAGTTTCGATAATCAAAGCCCGGACCGAATCCGTTCCAAAATCAAGTCCCAGAACATATTGTTCATTACTCACAATTAACAGCTCCCTTCGAACTGAGATTTAACCGTTAATCTCGAATCCCTTGGGCCAGGTGATAATACAGTTCGTTCCAGCGGAGTTCTTTTTTGAAAGCGTCAATTTTGGTGTCGGCATCGATCAACAGATACTCGATCCCCGCGATCTCCGCGAAATCCTCCAAGTGCTCCTTGGTAAGCGCCTGGCTGAATCCGGTGTGATGAGCTCCACCGGCCAGGATCCAGGCCTCGGCGGCGGTTTTTAAGTTGGGTTGCGGCGTCCAAAGGGCTCGGGCAACCGGAAGCTTGGGCAGTTCGTGGTCGGGAGCGGTCGCTTCGACCTCGTTTACTAATAAACGGAAGCGGTTGCCCAGATCAATGATTGACGCATTCAGGCCCCGCCCCGCTGGCACATTAAAGACCAAACGCACCGGGTCCGCTTTGCCTCCGATACTGAGCGGGTGGATCTCCAAAGAAGGTTGACCGGCGGCGATTGACTCACAAACCTCAAGCATATGGGCGCCTAATACCTTCATTTGATCTTTCTGGAAATGGTAAGTATAATCTTCCATAAAAGAGGTCCCGCCTTTTAGTCCATAAGCCATAACTTTCATCGCCCGGACCAAGGCGGCGGTTTTCCAGTCGCCTTCGGCGCCAAATCCGTAACCGGCCGCCATTAAACGTTGTACCGCCAATCCCGGCAACTGGATCAGGCCGTGTAAATCTTCAAAGGTAGTAGTGAATCCTTTGAACCCGCCGGTTTCTAAAAACTTCTTTAACCCCAGTTCAATCCGGGCCGCTTCTTCCAGGGAATTTCTTTGCGCGCCGCCGTCTGCCAGTTCTCTTTGAACCCGGTATTTTTGATCGTATTCAGCCAGTAAAGCGCTGATCTCGGTTTGGGAAACGCTTTTGATCACGGTTACCAGATCTCCTACCCCATAACCGTTGACCGAATACCCCAGCCGGATTTGGGCGGCGACTTTATCGCCCTCGGTGACCGCCACCTCCCGCATGTTATCGCCGAACCTGGCGAATTTAGCGCCTTGCAGGTCATTCCAGGCCAGCGCCGCTCTGATCCAGGTCGCCAAGCGTTCAACGACCTCCTCGTCCTGCCAGAAACCGACAATCACCTTGCGGGCTTTACGCATTCGGGCGCCGATAAAACCAAACTCCCGATCGCCATGGGCCGATTGGTTCAGGTTCATAAAATCCATATCGATTTCCGACCAGGGGATGTCCCGGTTAAACTGAGTATGAAGATGAGCCAACGGCTTCGTCAATGCTTTTAATCCGGCGATCCACATTTTGGCCGGGGAGAAAGTGTGCATCCAGGCGACGATACCGATACAGTTGGGAGCGGTATTGGCTTCGATGCAGAGATTGAGGATAGCGTCGGGGGTTGTTAAAACCGCTTTCGGAACGATCTTTACCGGTATTTTGGGATTTTCGGATAATGAAGTCGCTATTACCCGCGAATCTTCGGCTACTTGGCGCAGCGTTTCCTCGCCGTAAAGGTGTTGACTTCCCGTAACGAACCATACTTCTTTTTGATCGATATTGATATTAATCATGGCAATCTCCTTTCTTTGTAAAAATAATATAAGAACCAAGCTTTTGATTTTACCCTATTCATTCATCCCGGAGATTTAGAACATTTTTAGAAGTAAGGACTTAACGCCGCTCTTCAAAGTCGCAAAAGTCGAGGATAAACCTTTTTTCAAAAAATAAAAAAACCTATATGTCCAGGTTTATAATAATTGATCAATTTTCTGCAATCAACTTGGCAATATTTTTTTTTAATGTAATATTTTTTGATCTTTGTAACAAAGGATTTGTTAGGACGGTTTTCTTTGGGCGGCAAATTGCGGCCGATACGGCGGGGGGTGGATTTAAAGACCGGCTATTTGAGATGTTCCGATTGTAGCAGTTAATAGAGGCTGAATGAGTTCTTTTTGATTAATGGCATAAACGTTAAACGTGGGCATAAAGATTGATCGAAGAAATGTCAATGATTGTTTTAAATACCTCTCAAATTATCACGGATGGTGTCAAAAATATTATAGCATAAACAAAAAAACTCTATTCAATTTGAACGGTTCGTTTTTTATATTTATATCAGATTAAATTTTGGTTAACACCAACCAAACAGTCTAAAAAGTCTAAAGAAGGTTCAAATATGTGATTTTAGGTGATTTCGCTCGGTGATCGCGATATCGGACTCCGGTTGATTGCATTTTCGGCCGTTTATTATCCGGCGCAACAATAGAGGCGGCCGACAGGTTTGCAAAGGCCGCTTAAAAAATCGGAAAAAAGAGAAAAAGGGGGTATTTACGGGACAGATAAACGAAATTGAGAAGGTAATTTTCGAAACGTTGTATGGATGGGTTACCTTGTTTCGGTCTAAAAAATCAGAGGAGGTTTAATGATGAAGAAGTTGACGAAAGCGGGATTATTACTGTTAGTGGCTGTTCTTGTTTTGTCTACCGTCTGCGGGATTACGGCGGCGGCTCCCAAAAAACTGATTAAGGTCGGTATTGTAAATTTACCGCCGGAAGAATCCGGCTACCGTCAGGCCAATGTTGAAGACATGAACAAGGTCTTCTCGAAGGCAAACGGTTATGACGCGAAACAGACCAATACCGCCGACAACAGCGAGCAGATCGCTGCGGCTAGAGGGTACATTCGCGATGGAGTGGATTATCTTCTGATTTCGGCCGCCAACGCGACCGGATGGGACGATGTCCTGCAGTCGGCAAAAAGAGCCGGTGTCAAGGTTATTCTCTTTGACCGGTTAATTGATACGGCTGCTTCGAACTATGAGGCCGCGCTTGTTTCCGATATGCAATATGAGGGTCAGTTGGCAACCGACTGGGTGTTAAAAAATGTTCCGAAACCGATCAAACTGGTCCTGATTCGTGGTCAGTTGGGTAGCGCGGCGGAAATCGGGCGCAGCGCCCCGGTGCTCAAAGCCGCCAAAGAAGGTAAACTCACCATTGTGGCTGATGGTACCGGTGGAGACACTTGGAGCCTTGAGGAAGCCCGTAAAGTGGTTGAAGCCGCGATCGCCGCAAATAAGGATTTCAACGTCATCTATGCTCAGAACGACGGAATGGCGCAAGGCGCTGTCCAGGCGCTCGAGGCGGCCGGGATCAGCCACGGCAAGAACGGCAAGGTTAAGATCATCGGTTTTGACTTTAACCGTTTTGCCCTTAGGAACGTACAGGCCGGTTACTGGGATGCCGATGTCCAGTGCAATCCGCGTCAAGCCAGCCAAATTGATCAGTGGATCAAAAGTGGTAAGATTCCCAAAGGAATCGTCTATCAGAAAGAAATGATCTTAACGACGGACACGATCACCGACGCGGATATTGAAAAATATGGGATCAACGCCGATCCCGGCAAGGGTGTTATCACAAGGTAGTTTTTATGCAATAGTTTAAGCAGTGCGGTGGTAGGATCTTATCCGGCCAACCGCACTGCTGTTAATTTAGGTGATACCGGTAAGGAGGTCTTTGGTTGCTGACAGAAATCATCCTTAAAATGGAAGGGATCAGCAAATCCTTTCCAGGGGTCAGAGCTCTGCATAATGTAGATTTCGCGCTCCGAAGGGGCGAAATCCATGCCCTGATGGGCGAGAATGGAGCGGGCAAGTCCACCCTGATCAAAATTTTAACCGGTGTTTACGAAAAGGATGCCGGCCGGATCATTTTGGATGGAAGGCCGGTTCACTTTAAGTCGCCGCAGGATGCGCAGAACATGGGAATTGGCGCGGTCTTTCAGGAAATTGCGCTGTGCCCCAATCTAACCGTGGCCGAGAATATGTTTATCGGTCGCAGCCGGGACGCTTTCGTTCAATGGAAGCAGATGAACGCCAAGGCGGCGCAGATGCTCGACTCCCTCGGTATTCCGGCGAGCCCGACCCAAGAACTCGCAAGCTGCTCAATCGCAGTCCAACAGATGATCGCCATTGCCCGCGCGGTCGATATGGACTGCAAGATTCTCATCTTGGACGAGCCGACGTCTTCCCTTGACGAAGATGAGGTGCAGAAACTCTTCGAGCTCATGCGCCAACTGAAAGCGCGAGGTGTCGGGATCATCTTCATTACCCACTTTATCGATCAAGTTTACGAGATCAGCGACCGGATTACGGTGCTTCGCAACGGCGAGTTGATCGGTGAATACGAAACAGCCGCGCTTCCCCAAATCGAGCTGATCTCGAAGATGATGGGAAAGGCGCTAAGTGATGTCGCGGCGATAAAAAAACATGAGCCGTCGAAATCGGAGGATAGTGTGCCGATCTTCGAGGCCACGGCCCTTTCGAGCGCCGCCGGGGTAAGGCCTTTCAATTTCACGATCCGAAAAGGCGAAGTGAACGGGTTTGCCGGGCTGCTCGGCTCGGGCCGCAGCGAAAGTGTGCGCGCAATCTTTGCCGCCGACAAAGTGACCGGCGGTGAAGTCAAAATAAATGGTAAGAGGGTGAAGATCAAGACGCCCCTGGACGCCATGAAACAGGGAATCGGCTATCTGCCGGAGGACCGTAAGGGCGACGGGATCATCGACGAGCTTTCGGTGCGCGACAATATTATCCTAGCCTTGCAGGTTATGAAAGGCTTTTTTAAGCCTTTGTCGCGGAAACAGACGGAAGAATTCGCCGAACAGTTTATACAGCAACTGGAGATTAAAACTCCGTCCCTCAACACGCCAATCAAATCGCTTTCCGGCGGCAACCAGCAGAAGGTTATTCTGGCCCGCTGGCTGCTCACCCACCCCAGGTACCTGATCCTCGATGAACCGACACGGGGAATCGATGTCGGCACCAAGGTGGAGATTCAAAAACTTGTGCTCAAACTTGCGGAAGACGGAATGAGTCTGACCTTCATTTCATCGGAAATCGACGAAATGCTTCGCGTCTGCTCGCGGCTGATTGTAATGAAAGATCGTGAAATTATCGGCGAACTCAGTGGCATGAATTTGACGGAACAAAATGTGATGCACATGATCGCCCAGGGAGGTAAATGATATGCCAAGGTTAAAAGCACACTTTGATCGTTTGTCTCATCTGTTCCTTCCCCTCTCTGTTCTGGTGATACTCATTATCATTAATCTGATCAAGGGCGCTGATTACTTCAGGATTACCATGGTAAACGGGGCATTTTACGGGAACATCCCGAATATCCTGTTCGGCGCTTCGGAGTTGGTTATTCTGGCAATCGGAATGACTCTGGTTACTGCGGCCTCACGCGGACAGGACATCAGCATCGGGGAGAACGGCGCGATTGCTTCCGCCATTTTTGTCCAGTACGTCTTGAATGCCGGAGAGGTTACCTTGTGGACCATCCTGGCGGGTTTCCTGATCAGTTGCGTGGCCGGAATAATCATCGGCGCCTTCAACGGCGCTTTGGTTTCGTTCTTCAAGGTTCAGCCAATGGTGGCGACCCTCATTCTCTTTTTAGGAGGCAGATCGATCGCCTTTATTATTGACGGCAAAGTATCTCCCATCCTGGCGAACGAGATCTCGAACCGAATCGGCACCGTAATACCGGGAGTGCCGATCCAAACGCCGATCATCCTGACCGTTGTCTTCATCGCTCTCGTGGCTGTGGTCCTCAAGACTACCAATCTCAGGCTCTATGTGGAGGCGGTGGGGATCAACCCAAGCGCGGCGCGGCTGAACGGCATTAACCCGAAAAAAATTATCTTCCTGACCTTTTTGATCATGGGCGTCTGTGCCGCAGTCGCCGGTTTCATCGCGGTTAACAAGGCGGGGCGCCACGATAGTGTCAATCTGCTCAAGTTTATCATGATGGACGCGATACTCGCCGTCGCCATCGGCGGAAATTCGCTGGGCGGCGGAAAGTTCAGCATTACCGGTTCGATTATCGGCGCGTATACGATCGAGATGCTGAACCGGACCCTGCTCAGACTGGAGGTAGAGCCCGAGGCGATTAAGGCCTTTAAGGCAGTCTTCATTATCATTCTCATGGTCATTGCCTCGCCGGTGGTGAGGGTTTTTGCCAGGAAAGTCTTAGACAAGGCGAAAACGATCGTCGCCGGCTACTCCGTACGCAAGACAGTCGGACTAAACAAGGCAGTGCTTTCCACAACGGACACATCTGCCAGGAAGAAGGAGGAGTAGAATGGAATCGCTAAGCACAACCAAACCGAAATCAAGACTGTCCAATTCTAATCTGCTTTTTATCATCGCCGGGATTATCTTCATCCTGATGTATGGGTTTTCCCTGATCAGTTTTCCCGACAGTTTCATGCAGTTTCAGACCTTCTTTGACCTGTTCAACTTTAACGCGGCGCTGTTTATCATTACCCTTGGGATGTGCATCGTGATGATCGCAGGCGGCATCGATATTTCCGTCGGCGCGGTATGCGGCCTGGTCACCATGGCCTGTGCCATGTTGTTGGAATCGGGAACGGAGAACGTTTGGGGCGCCTTATTTCTGGCGCTGGGGATCGGTCTCGCGTTTGGTATCATGCATGGATATCTCATTGCCTATCTTGAAATCCAGCCCTTTATCATCACGCTGGCCGGAATGTTCTTGGCGCAAGGGCTGTTGACGACACTCCACAAAGATCCGATCAACGTGACCTGGCCTGCTTTTGTTGCCTTGCGGAATTATACAATCGAAATTCCTTGGCTGGGTGCCGTAAATAGGCTGGGTGTTTTCATCCCGTGTGAAATCAAACCGGGCGTCTTCGTTGTAGTGGCCCTGGTTATTCTCTACGCCGTTCTTATGAAGTGGTCGCGTTTCGGACGCAATGTCTACGCTGTCGGCGGCAATAGTCAGAGCGCACGGATGCTCGGGATCAATGTCAAGAAAACGCTCTTCTTCTCCTATGTGATCTGCGGATTGACCGCCGGGATCGGGGGTTTCGTGTTCCTCATGACCACAGGAGCCGGCAATATCGGAAATGGGGCGTTATTCGAGATCAAAGCGATCGCCGCCAATGTAATCGGGGGCATTTTGCTCAATGGCGGCGTGGGGAACTTGCTTGGCGCGCCAATCGGGACGCTGACCCTGTTAACCATCAATGAACTGATCCGGGCGGCGGGTGTCCAATCAAACTTACAAGCGATCGTCAGCGGTCTCTTGCTGTACCTCTTCATTGTACTGCAAAGCATCATTATGTCGTTGCGCGGCAGTAGTAAATTCAGACTTGCTTTGCCTTCCTGGCTGAAACTCAACCGGCTGCAGGACAACGGCGACTAGGGAGCAACGGCAGCCTCCATCCCGGCTTTTGCCTGGTGAAAGGCTCAGAAGGTAAATAATGAAACATGCCTTTTTATACAGGTGAATTAATGATGAATTCCAGCAGGATTAGACCAATCAAATACTGGGGCTCCCGCATTCAAATATTTTTGGAGCGGATTTCCATCCGTAAAACGCTGTTTTGCTTGTTACTCGCGCTTACATTAACTCCGGTATTAATCGTGGGCTTAATCTCCCACGGTCATTTTAAAAAAGCGGTTACCGACAAAGTGGCCCGCTATTCCCTGGCTGAACTGGCGCAAGCGGTAAACAACATTCAACTGAAACTGGCCGACTATGAAGCCGTTTCTTTGCAATTATTTGTGAACAACGATTTTATCACCACTCTGGAAAACTATTGCGACCTCGGAAACAATTCGAGGGATGTCGCGGAAACAGTGAAAGCTTGTTTTAATGAATATCTGAAAAACAATGCCGATATATTCGGTTTCATGTTCCTCGGCGATTCCGATCAAGTCGAGCCGATAGTCGTCACCAAAGATATTGGAAAGGATTTGATCGATTTAAGCCGAAAATTCAAAGAAACCGGCGCTTGTCGTAATATCATGGAAGCCGACGGCGGGATCGTTTGGTCGGCCCCTCTTAAGATCAACCGGAGTAATTATGTGTTTTTAGGCCGGCTTATTAAAAGGATTTCCACCGGGGCGACTTTGGGGATATTGGCGATCATTATCGATGAAGATAAAATCGATCCCTTGGTGAATTTGGCGTTTTATAACGAATTAAATAATTTCTGGGACGGAATTGAGCATTATTCGCTTCTAATTAACAGTAGGGGTGAAATAATCTCTTCACCGTTTAAAGAAGATATCGGCAAAAAAGCCACTCAACTAATTGATAAGATTTTGGCCGCGGAAGGAGAAAACTTGACCGGACATGAAGCCGGCAAGGCACGGCAGGGGAGTTTCATTATTACGGTCAATCAAAAACAAAATTTGGTCACTTATAAAGCGGTGGGCGGCAAAATCAAGAACGCCGGGAGGAATAGTTGGTATTTGGTGAATTTGGTTTCCACTTCTTTTTTATATAAAGAAAGACGGGCGGTAGCGCTTATAACCTTGGTTTTATGTTTGATCTTTGGGGCGCTTGCCGTTTGGGTATCTTTATATTTGACGAAGCGGGTCGGCAAGGAACGAAAATGAGAGTATACCGCTCTCAGGATGTAATCGACATTATTTGTGGGTGTGATTCAGGTGAATTTTTCGAATTAAAAATGCGGATGATTCGGTTAAATACTGACATGTTTCTTCAAATTTTGGGTCGAAAAGGTTATAATTAGGATTAGGGGTGATCGGATTGAAAGGTTGTCGGATCTTTTGTCTGTTCTTCCTTTTCCTTTACGTGGCTTTAAATTTATTCTTAATTCCTCCGGGTTTAAGGCCCGGTTTTGAGGTGGCGGCCGCCGAGAGCGCGCCCCCTTCCGGCTCTTTCTATCCGAAGACCAGGCCGATTGTAATCGCCATTGTCCCTAAATCTTTGGATAATCCGGTTTTTGTCGATTCAATGGAAACAGCCGAATTGACCGCGAAGAAACTGGGGGTCAATTTGGAATGGGTGGCGCCTTTTAAGGTTGATCCGGATCTCCAAGTGAAAATAATTGAAGGTTTAATCTGGCGTAAAGTTGATGGGATTGCCATCAGCACCAGTGACCCTGAAAAAATAAGGAAAGTGATCGATAAGGCGGTAGCGGCCGGCATCAAAGTGGCGACGATTGACGCCGATTGTCCGGGCAGCAAGCGCCTTTTTTATTGCGGCACCGATAATTATATGGCCGGATGGGCTTGCGGCGAGGCCATGGTTAAAATCGTCACCGAGCGGGGGCTGGCGAAAAAAAGATTACGGACGGCGATCCTGACGGGCGGTATTGAGGCGCATAACTTAAATGAACGAATTCGGGGTTTTAAGGAAGCGGTCGCCGGAAAACTTGATCTGGATTATGTGGCCTTATTGGCTTGTGATGACGATACCACCACCGGAGCCAAGATGGTTGAAGCGTATATTAAAGAGCATCCGGAAACCGATTTGTTTTATTTTGCCGGCGGATGGGCTTTTTTCGGACCCACGGAATCGATGCCTTTGTATCAGGAATGGTGCGATAACGGCGGGATCGCCGTATCGATGGATACTTTTTATTCGGTATTGCAAGCCGCTAAAAAAGGATTTGCTCAGGCCTTAGTGGGGCAAGATTTCCGAAAAATGGGAGAACTTACCGTTAAATACCTAGTGGCCGCCGTTAAAGGGCAACCGGTGCCGATAGAATATATCGATACCGGATTGGAGTTGGCCGATCAATCCAATTTTGATCAATTATTGAGCGAGAAAAAACCATGGGAAATGAAATGAATGCTTTAAAAACAGTTTTTGCCGGATTTCAAAACCGGCTGGTCAATACTTTCAGGTTGCGATCATTACGGTCCAAGTTTATCCTGGCTTTTGTAATTTTAAGCACGATTCCCATGATTATCTTGGCCTTTTTTTCCTATGGCGTTTATCATGATATCTTGCAACAAAATATTCAATCATATACCAGCGAGGTTATTGACCGGGTCGATCGGAATCTGGAGATTTATTTGAGCGATCTGGAACGGATTTTGGAGCTGCGCAACGATTATTATAATCTGCAATTTATCAAATTAAGTCTGGCGGGAGATGTTGAAGGCAACCGCAAGTTTACCTTCCGGCTTTGGGAAAATCTAAATAACATCCGACATTATAAAACCGAATTAAGAGATGTTTCCATTACGACTATGGGTGGGGTAACGGTTGGTTGTTACGGCGTGAGTCATACCGATTTGGCGCAAAATGAATTGTTTCAGACTTTGGCCAACCGGACTTCCAAAGATGACAGCATCGCCATTTGGGGGCCTCATTCGGACTGGTTGGGCGGCCCCGTGTTTTCGGTCGGGAAGGCGATTCATGGCGACTACGATAATTTTTTGGGCATGATGTGCATCGACGTTGATGTGGAATTATTGGATCGAATTTGCGGGAATATCAGGCTCGGTAAGACCGGTTACATCATGTTGATTGACGAAGATAACCGGATTATTTATCATCCGAATCCGGAATTAATCGGGAGAAGTATCGGCGCTTTGTTGGGAGAAGCCTCGCTCACCGATTGGGAACAGGGTTTTACGACTAAAATGGGACCGGGCAATCAACTGATCGGGGTTAAGACTTTCACTCCGGCCAACTGGAAAATTATCGGGCTCTCAAACCGATTCGAACTGGCTACGGAGATGCAAAAGATTACCGGGCTTTCGTTAACCATCATTTTAAGCACCATTCTGGTTTTGGCGATAATGGCGGTCTATTTCGCCAATTTGCTGACCAATCCCTTGAAGGAATTGCAGCAATCGATGAGGCAAGCCTCGGAGGACTTAAATACCAACGCTGAGATCCATACCATGGATGAGATCGGGCAACTGAGCGAAACCTTCAATCAAATGTTGGCCCGGATTCGCCAATTGATGAATCAGAGCGTTCAGGAACAGAAAAAACTGCGGCGCACCGAAATGAGAGCCCAGCAGGAACAAATTAATCCCCATTTCATCTATAACACGCTCGATCTAATCATCGGCCTCTTGGAAACGAATAAAAATGAAGATGTGATCAACACGGTGGAAGCGTTGGGAGCGTTTTTCCGGACCAGTCTCAGCCACGGCCAGGAGTTAATCACCATCCGCGAAGAAGCCGAGCATGTGCGGAATTATCTTTATATCCAACGGATCCGCCATGGGGATAAATATGATTATTCCATTGAAATCGAGGAGCGATTGCTGAATAAGAAAACTATTAAACTGATCCTCCAGCCGATCGTGGAAAACGCAATCTATCATGGGGTTAGGGAGTTGGAAACCGCCGGCGGCCTGATCACGATCAAAGGTTTTTTGATTGAAGCTTCGAATACGATCTGCTTTCAAGTAATCGACAACGGGGTCGGAATGGAACCTTCCAAGATGGAGGAGATCAATCGCTGCTTGCGGGAGAGCGGGACCGAACAACGGTATTTCGGGATCAGCAATGTCAATGAACGGATTAGACTGGCTTTTGGACCGGAATACGGTTTGGAGTTGAGCGCTACACCGGGCGGCGGAGTTACGGCGACGATCAAATTGCCGGTTGTTTGAGTAAAGGGGTGAAGAAGAGTGTTCGGACTGTTGCTGGTCGAAGATGAAGAAGCGATCAGAGAGAAACTCATGAACAACGTGGCTTGGGCCGATTATGGCTTTGAACCGGTCTTAGGCGCGGCCAACGGCCTTGAAGCGCTGGCTCTCTTGGAGAAGCATCCCGTTAAGATTATGGTGACCGATGTTCAGATGCCGAAAATGAATGGGATCGAACTGATTAAAGAGATCAAACGCCGCGAATACCAGATGAAGATCATCGTTATTTCCGGCTTTGCCGAGTTTGAGTATGCGCAGGAATCGATCAAACTGAATGTCTCCGATTATTTGCTTAAACCTTTCGCCAGTAAAAGACTGCTGGAGGTGGCGCTGCGTTTCAAGGAGGAGCTGGAAAAGGAGGAAGCCGAGCGGTCTGAAATGAACGACCTGCGGGATCAGTTAAAAAAAAACAAGGCCGCTCTGATTGAAAAACTCTTGTTGGACCTGCTTAACGGCAATGCGGTCGCCAATATTGAGGCTCAGTTGGATTTTTTGGGGCTCGGCGAGATTAATAACCGCGACTTTCAAGTGGCGGTGATCGAGATTCCTGAGAACCAATTATCGGAAATGAACGAAGAAGAAAAGTATCTCCTCAACTTGCACCTTTATCAACAGGTACAACGGTTGGCTGATGCCAACGCCTATCGGAATTTTGTAGTTAACCACCATCGCAACCAAGCAGTATTAATCTTCATTGAACCGGATCAAAATTTGCCGCTGCGTTTAGAGGAGATTTTATCCCAGACGCATTTGGCGTTAAAGCTTTCGGTCGCCTGCGGATTGGGCCGTCAATACCGGGATTTGGCGGATCTGGACGTTTCCTACCGGGAGGCGTGTTCCGCGTTGCAATACCGTTATTTATACGGAATGAATCAGGTTTTCTTTATTAATGATCTTAATCCCGATAATCAATCCTATCATAAAATCCTCAATGCGCTCCATCGCCATCCGATTTTCGACAATATCAAAATCGGAGCGGCTTCAGCCATCGAAGAGGATTTGAAAAGGATCATCAATGAGATCCGTCTGGCCAAACTGAATCCCGAATTATCGAAGATGGTGGCCAGTAATTTGATTCTGTTAACCCTTGCCACCCTAAATGAACTGGGGTATAACGCCGGTGAAATATTCGGCGCCAACGACACTACCCTGGTCGACCTGAATCGGGTAGAAAGTTTGGAGGAGTTGGAGCGGCTTTTGGATTCGTTTTTTGACCGGATTAATGATTATATCCGGCAAAAACGCGCTTCCCTCAATCATCAATTAGTGGAGGAGATCCGGCGGTATCTGGATGAAAATTTCGCAGCGGATATTACACATTCCGCCATGGCCAATCGTTATAACATCAGTCCCAGCTATCTCAGTCTGTTATTTACGGAGCGGACCGGCAAGAATTTCATTGATTATCTCACCGAACGCCGGATCAAGAAAGCCAAAGAGTTGCTGAAACATACCGATATGAAAATTTATGAAGTTTCCAACGCCGTCGGATATAAGGATTCATTTTATTTCAGCAATTGTTTTAAAAAGATGGCGGGCATGTCTCCCAGCGAATACCGGGAGAATACCAAGTGAGCATTGGGTTTTTTTGAATTTTTGCCGGTAATATTAATCAAAAATAATCTATAATGATCAATTTTTTTCTATTCAAACCTTGGAAGGCTTTTTTTATAATGGATTCAGATTATCCCACCAACTCCTCAACTTAGTTACTTACCTCCGGTAAAATAGGCCAGTCAAGAGCTTTCCAATTTTTTGGAAAGCTCTTGACGTAAACTTAAAATAGCGGAATGTTTAGCGAAAAGATCGGGCGTCCGGCTAAACACCGCTATTTTTTTTAATACCGTTCCGTGCGGCGCCGACGCCGCCGTTTAAATCCTCCCGTAACAAAATAACCGACCGGAGCAGGGCGGTGATTTTAAAAATCGATGCCAAAGGCACGGTCCAAAGAGCATAGCTTACTTAATACTATATACTAAAAAGTCTAAAGGAAAGAAGTGATGAATGTGTCGACCCAATGCCCTCCGGGTTCGTTTGTTTATAGTATCAAAGCGGGAGATACATTGTTCAGGCTTGCCCAAACATACGGCACCACCGTTAACGCTATTATCGCCATCAATCCGGGCATCAATCCCAATGCGCTTCAAATCGGCCAACGAATCTGCATCCCCGGCGGAGCTCCGGTTGAATGCCCCGAAAATAGTTTTCCCTATGTAATCAGGAGTGGGGACACTTTATTCGCCTTAGCGCGACAATTTGGAACCACCGTAGCGGCGATTACCGCGATTAATCCGGGGATTGATCCCAATGCGCTTCGAGTTGGGCAAACGATTTGCATCCCCGGCGAGCCGACCGTAACTTGTCCGTCAGGGAGCTTTTCCTATACAATTCAGCGGGGTGACACGCTGTTTGCGTTGGCCCAAAGATACAACACCACCGTATCGGCCATTTTAGCGCTTAACCCCGGCCTTGACCCCAACGCCCTCCAAATAGGCCGGATAATCTGCATTCCCGGCGCGGCGCCGCCAACCTGTCCGGAAGGTACCGTTTCTTATGAGATTCGAAGCGGGGACACTTTGTTCGCCTTAGCGCAACGCTTCGGGACGACCGTAGCGGCCATTTTGGCTCAAAACCCCGGTCTTGATCCCAACGCGCTCCGGATCGGCCAAATAATCTGTATTCCGCAAGCGGCGCCCGCTTGTCCGGGGGGTACTCTTTACACGATTCAGCAAGGCGACACCCTGTTTTTACTCGCCACCCGGTTCGACATTTCCGTGGGAGCGCTCCAAGCGGCCAATCCGGGGTTAGACCCGAACCGTTTGATTCCCGGACAACGGATCTGCATCCCGGCGACGCCGCCGATTACTTGCCCAGGCAATAACACTTATACCATCAGAGTGGGAGAAACGTTGAGTTCAATCGCGGAAAGGTTCACGGTTAGCGCGGCGGATATCTTAATCCTCAATCCCGGATTGCGACCCAGCGACTTTATTCCGGGCAGGACTATTTGTTTACCGACGACCCAGGCGCCGGTTTAAACGGATTGTCCTCTTAGGGTTTACGGGTTCAGCGTTACGCGTGCGGCTCGAAAAACGCCGGAAGTTGTCGTTCACTTCACGGCGTTTTTTATTTCCGGCGCATTTGGCCGGCGTAACGTTTGAGTCCGGTGATGATGGCGTCGGCGCAAGCCCTGCGGAAAGCGTCCGTTTTTAGATAGGCTTCTTCCTCGGGAACGATCATGTAAGCCGATTCAATGAGCACGGCAGGCATTTGCGGCGCGCGGGCCAGGGCCAGGTTGCCGTAGTATAGGCCGTCGTCGCGTAGTTGAAATTCGCTTCCGGCAACGAATGTTTCAACGTAAGCCTGATGAATTTCCTTAGCCAACGCCAGGCTCATCGGAGTATAGTAATAAACCCCGAAGCCCCGTTTGACGAAGGGGTTTCCTCCATAGGGCAGGGCGTTGTTATGAAGGCTGATCAGAATGTCCGCCCGGTTTTCCCAAGCGATGGCCGGCCGCTGGTTCAGAGGAACGTTTTCATTGCCGGTGCGGGTCATGATGACTTTGACTCCTTCGGCTATTAAGCGCTGCTTTAAGACGAGGGCTTGGGCGAGATTGGCGTCTTTTTCGGCATAACCGGTGGGTCCGACGGCTCCGGTATCGGCTGAATGACCGGGATCAACGGCGATGGTCAACCCTTCCAAAGGGGAGGCGTTGACTTTAAGCGGCGGAGGCGTCCGCAATTCCAAGACGAAGCGGTTTTCTTCGTAGCGGGCGTCATAGCCCCACCAGCCGTTGGGAACGGTATCTATCCGCAGCCGGTAAGTCTCGGCGTCGTCTTGAAACCATCTTACTTGTTTAACTGCTCCGATTACCGGGTTGGTGATCCAATCGGTATTGGAAAAAGCGCCGTAGAAAAAGATATCGATATATTTCCCTTCGACATCGGGAATAATTTCAAAGGGAATCCTGCGCCCCAAGGGGATCCGGACTAAAGTTGAATTACCGGTTTTATTCAAAGTGACGTTTCCCGCTACGCTCCGGTTCGGTGGAGTTCCTTCCGGAAGCGGTTTAACTCGATTTTTATTCACCCAGACCGTTTTGGTCCCAGTGAGCCGGACCCGGTATTCGTTTCCCCTGCTCCCGGTTATTTGCAATACGGTGCCTTGGGGAGGAAAGAGCAGGTATCCGGCCTTTTCATTTTGGGATAAAGCCGGTCCGGCGTACAGGACCGTATGGGGGGATATCGTTTCCACCATCACCGGGCGCTGGTTCGGGAACAGGGAAACTGTACCTTCCGATTCTTTGGTTTCCCGGCGGTGGCGATGATCGTCGAGAGTCGCTTGGATTTTGGCTTTGCGGAGTTTATCATTATTTTCAATCCGGTAAATTCCATGATAAATACCGGGTCTGGTCGGGGACTCGGTCATCGGGAATTTTCCCTTAACGCCGGTGATCGTGAAATAAGCCGTTTTCCCGGGACTCCCTTTACAAGTTACCTCCAAATAATCTCCGGGAAGCAGCTCCATATCTTCGCTCGGAGTTATGTATTCGATGGTTAAGGGCGACTCGGGCGCGGGCTTTTCCGGTTCCGCCACATGAATCCTCCGAGTAAAGCGATAGGTATGATTATTCAATTGCAATTCGGCGTTGATCTGAAATTCCCCGGGAGCGAGTTTGACCATGGCTAGGAAACCGCCGCCGGGATGGATCGGAACCGGTTGGCCGTTGATCAAGAGCCTTCCTTCCGGAGGCGCCGAACCGTAAACGAAAGTGGAAGCCAAGGCCGGCAACCGGGCGTTCTCAGCCGGATGAACTATTTGAACGAGGTTTTCCGTAACCGGCATTGCCGAGTCGGCGAAGAGGACTCCGTGGAATAAAACGATAATCAATAAGGTGAAGATGATCCGTTTCATTGATTCAGCCCCGGAAATGTTTTTGCGAACATCATAAAGCTTCCGCTTACTATCTTTAACGTTTAATTCGTCAAAAGGTTACAGGATCTTGATCTGTAAATTATTTCATTAACTTTGCGAAAAATACTTTAAAATGTTATGATTGACAATCACGGGGCGGTAGTACTACAATTCATTTGTTGAATAAATTAGCGGCGCAAGCCTAAATCATTATCCAAAAGAAGGTCGGATCAGTGGTTCATACGTTTTTTTTGAACGGTATTCATGTTGCTTTGGATGTTAACAGCGGCAGCATTCATTTGGTGGATGAAAGCGTCCACCGGATCTTAAAAGAGTTTCCCAACGTTCCGCCGGAGGAGGGAGAGTTGCGGAAACGGTTCGAGCCCGAATATTCATGGGAAATGCTCCATGAGGCTTATCTGGAGATAAAATCGTTAATCGCTCAAAACCTCTTATACTCGCCGGAGATCACTTGGGATCAAATAGCGGAGATAGTGGCGGAACCCAAGGGGCTGAAGGCGCTTTGTCTGCATGTGGCCCATGATTGTAATTTGCGGTGCGATTATTGCTTTGCCGCCAAAGGGGATTATCATTCCGGAAGAAGCCTGATGCCGGGCGAGGTTGCGGTCAAAGCCGTCGAATTTTTGATACGAAACTCGGAACGTCATGAGTTGGAGATCGATTTTTTCGGCGGAGAACCATTGCTGAACTTTGAGACGGTGCGCCGGGCGGTCTCCTACGGGCGGGAACTGGAGCGAAGTTCCGGCAAGAAGCTTCATTTTACGGTCACCACCAACGGAACGCTGCTTAATGACGAGATCATCGAGTATCTGAATGAAAATATCGACAATGTGGTGATCAGTATCGACGGCCGTCAAGAAGTCCATGACGCGATCCGCTATTTTGCGAACGGCAAAGGTTCCTATGAGAGAATTCTCCCCCTGACCCGGAAATTGGTGGAGGGAAGGGGTTCGAAGGAGTATTACATCCGGGGCACTTATACCGCGAATAATCTGGATTTTACCAATGACGTGATGCATTTGGCCGATTTGGGATTCCAGGAGATTTCGATTGAACCGGCGGTTGGGCAAATCGGGGCGGCCGCCATCACCCGGGAGCATTTGCCCCGGATTTTGGAAGAATACGAAACTCTGGCCCGAAAATATCTGGAACGGTTGGCCGCGGGCAAACCTTTCCGGTTTTACCATTTCAACCTGAATCTTTACGGAGGACCCTGCATTTATAAACGGATTACGGCCTGCGGCGCGGGAGTGGAATATTTGGCGGTTTCACCGCAAGGGGATTTATATCCCTGCCACCAGTTTGTCGGTGAACCCGGTTTCCTGATGGGTAATCTGGAAGATGGTATTATCAATTTAGAGTTGCTGGAGCGGTTTAAAAGATCGAATATTTTCAGCAAGGAAGCTTGCAGGGGCTGTTGGGCCAAGTATTTTTGTTCCGGCGGCTGCCATGCCAACAGCTACTTTACCACCGGCGACATTGGACGGCCCGATGAACTGACCTGCGCCATGCAACGTAAGAGAATCGAATGCGCGATCATGGTCGAGGTAATGCGGCGGATGGAGCCGGCAATTTGTAAGTAGTCGCCCACCCCGGCAGCCGGGGCGCGTTAAAAGA
>JAAYHS010000138.1 GCA_012735315.1 Bacillota bacterium
ATACCGTCCCGCCGGCAGCACTCCGGGTTGCTCCGATGTTTCGCCCCCGACAAGTTTATTTTTTCATGTTTGCCTCCAAAGAAGCGCCGCCATAAATATCATAACTTGATGCGAAATTAAATTCCACTATTTAATTTGCAAAAGTTGCTTCCAGGTCAATAATTGGGGGCATGGAATTAATTTACTTTTTCAAACAAGGTTGACAAATGATAATTATCCGGTTATAATATTTAGCTTGACATTTATAGACAAGCATGGTATACTTAATCGCGAAGTATTGAAGGAAGGTGAAGCGATTGGATGGAGTTGGGGTTTTAGACCGGATTCGCGAGGACTTGGGTGAGTTTGTAGGGAAACCGGTTCGCATAAAAGCAAATCGTGGTCGCAAAAGAACCTTTGAGGTGGAGGGCATCCTGGAACAGACGTATCCGAAAGTTTTCGTGGTTTGTTTTAAGGAAAGGCAAGTCGAAAGAAGAATTTCTTATAGTTACGCGGACCTTTTAACTCAATCAGTGGAACTTTCGGTGGGCAATAACCGAATCGGATTGGCAGACAGCGTCGTCGCCGGTTAACTATCAAAGTCCGTCATTCTTATAATGACGGACTTTTTTAGTATTAAGTAAAATATTCAATTACGGCCGAAGGAAAGAAGCGTTGCAATAAGCCGAGAATAGTTTCTTTCAATTTTTGGTATTCGGCTTCGGGGTAAAGATATTTAACCACCCCGTATTTGCCGTATTTTTTGCGGCGGGCGGCTTCATTCAAATCGAGTTTGGTATCGGGAAAGCGCTCTAAAATTACCTTCTTGGCGCTTTTAGTAAACCGGTGGGTTATCAATTCAAAGCTTAAATCCGCGGGAGGCGGTTGCAGGGATTCGGCCAATTCTTTAAAAAGATCGGCATAATCCCGTTCATGGTTGGGGTATATAAATAAGGGAGCGATAATAAAACCGAGCGGGTACTCGGCAAGAGCGATCTGCCGGGCTGCGCCGATCCGCTCTCTAAAGCTCGCGGTATGATGTTCAAATTTTTGAATGACCGGTTCGGTGTTCAAACTAAATCGAAATTTGGTATGGCGGTTGTGCTTCAAATTTAACAGCGGTTCCACCGCGGCAAATTTTGTAACTACGCGTAAACGAGCGTAGTTTAGTTTTCCAAAAAATTCAACGGCTTTACTCAAGGAGCCGGTTAGATGTTCAACCGCTAAAGGATCGGAAGCGGCGGCCGCTTCAAAAGTGGTAATCGAGGGGGCGTTAGCGGCCGTGATTTTTTCAATTTGGGCGAAGATCTCTTCAAGATTCACATAGACACGGACATAGGGTCTGCGGCCGAGATGGGTTTGAAGATAACAATACTGGCAACCCCCGGGACAACTGGTGCCCAGCGAAAATTCAAAGTCGGCCGAGGGTTTGCAAGTATCCAGCCGCAAATCCTTTTTTACCCCTACCACTAGGGTTCTTTTACTCTCGGCATAACGCTGTTGCGGGGTTGACCCCGGGATGTCGCTGATCCGATTGTGAGAGCCGATGATTCGAATCGGAATTCCGGCGTCGCTGATCTCGGTATAAATTTTTCTCCCCAAAGGGTAATCGAGGGCGTTTTCTTCAAAAAAGGCCCGTTTTGGTTGGAATGTTTTCATGGATTCACCTAATTGCGCGGCTTTAAAAGTTATAATTGAGAATAATATGGTAATGGTGAAGATTTCAGTTAATAATTTTGGCCCCGGACCCGAAATCAATATAGGAAATACTATTTTATCCGGAAAATGATTTCTCCGTGTCTCCGTGGCTTATAATGATTTAGCTACGGGGGCAGAGAGACACAGAGTTAAACAACTTTTCGGTTGCGGCTATATTTTAACCTGATTTGAGAGGTTATATCCTAATATCGACGGAGTGTCCGGTTGGGGAAAGTTAGCTAAAAGCGGAGGCGGAGCGATGACTGACTGGCAAGAAAAGGCTTTGCGTGATTTGGAAGGGTTAAGCTTTTCTTTGAATAAACCGATGGCGGAGTTGACTACTTTTAAAATCGGAGGACCGATCGATTTATTGGCGGAGCCGGCCACAGTCTCGGAATTGGAGCGGGTATTGGATTTTTGCGCGGCGCATAAATTGCCTTGGATGATAATTGGCGCCGGTTCCAACCTGCTGGTGCGGGATAAAGGGATCAGAGGAGCGGGAATCAAGCTTGCCGGTGAATTCACGGAATGGGCGGTTAACGGAACGACGGTCGAAGCCGGCGCCGGGGTATTATTGGCCGATTTGGCGAAAGCCGTCTCGGAACGGGGTTTGTCCGGGTTGGAATTTGCCTGCGGTATTCCGGGGACGGTCGGCGGAGGCGTTTATATGAATGCCGGAGCGTACGGCGGTGAAATCGCCGATGTGGTCGTTAAAGTTCAAGCCGTCAAAGAAGCCAGAGGAGCGGTCTGGTTCGCCAAAGATGAGTTAGGGTTAGGCTACCGCTTGAGCCGGTTTCAAACCGAATCTGATTTGGTAATCACCAAAGTTGGGTTTAATTTAAGGCCGGAGTCAGCGGAACTGACCCGCGCCAGGGTGGACGAATTTACCCGTGCCCGCGCCGGCAAACAACCGTTGGAAATGCCGAGCGCCGGCAGTGTGTTTCGTCGTCCGGAAGGTTATTATGTCGGTCCGTTAATCGAGGCGGCGGGTTTAAAAGGTTTTACCATCGGCGGCGCTCAAGTCTCTACGAAGCACGCCGGTTTTATAGTGAACACCGGAGGCGCCACCGCTCGGGATGTGCTTTCGTTGATCGCTCATATTCAAAAGGTAATCAAAGAGAGGAACGGAGTGGATTTGATCCCGGAAATCAAAGTGTTGGGGGAAGAATAGCTGACAATTATTCCCAAATTGTAAAATCGCTACAGACAAGGAGTTTTTTTCAAGACGTCGAAAGTAATCCATGGATAAAAAGGAAAACGGCATTGGATTTTACAAATATTCACGGGTGGCGGGATTTAAATGAAAAAAGCGATTGCGTTGTTTTTGTTAATTACAACGGTTACAGTTTCGTCAGGCCCGGTTCCGGCGGCGGAGCCGGGAGCGATCGTTAATGTTCCGACCTTTGCGCCGAATTTGGCGGGAACCGAAACCCGGCTTCTGCCTGAAAGTTATGATGTGTGGGCCAGCGACTGGGCGCCTGATGGGAAGGCTTTGGTTTTTGCGGGCAAGCGCCAAGGCAAAGACGCGACTGAAATGAGAATATGGTTTTGGGCTTTGGATCCGGACAAAAAGCCGGTTCAATTAACAGCCACTGATGATTTAATGGATTATTCGCCGCGCTGGTCGCCCGACGGTTCCAAAATCGCGCTCACCAGACGTAAATTCGGCGAGCTAAATTCGACGCATTCGGCGATTTGGGTGAAAGAAATCAAAGGAGGAGCCGGGCGTCAATTAACTCAGGGACCCGAGGATCGGGATCCGTTTTGGTCGCCCGATGGAACCCAATTGGCTTTTAGCCGCGGCCAGGGGCCGTTTCGCTCGCAATTAATGATCGTCGACTACGAGGACGGGAAAATAAAGCCGGTCGCCGGCGAGGAGGGCGAATTGATTTACTCGCCATGGTGGGGCCGGGATGGAAAGATCTATTATACCAAGTTATGTCCGGCGCCGAGAAGCGTCGAGGTATCCGGCCAAACCTATCAGGTAATGGATTTCGGCAAGGGAGGAATTTGGTCTTACAATCCCAACACTAAAGTTAATGAACCGGTGGTTGTCGATGAATACGATAATCGAAGTCCGGCTCTTTCTCCGGACGGCACCAAACTGGCTTTTATATCCAACCGGGTTCCGGTTAAAGAGGGAAACGGCAGATATGACCGGGGCAGTTTATATATTAAAAATTTAGTCTCCGGCGAAATCTTTTTTGTCACCAATAAAGTCGGTCTGGTGGGCGGAACTTTGAGTTGGAGTCCGGACGGTAAAAAAATCGCTTTTTTTACATTCCGGAGCATCCGGCCGGCGGTATGGGTGATTAATCTTGGATAATGGCGATGGTATAAATTTGTAAAGGTGATGTAACATTAAACGACTTGACATTTACCGAATTTTACAATAAAATTTAACTGATTTTGAAAAAAAGACGATATTATTATTGAGTAAATTTGAATAAGAGAAACGATGAAGTTGGGTTTGTATTTGGTCACTTGAACCTAATGGAGTTAGTAGTGAAACCGGCGTTTTATGATGTCGGTTTTTTTAATTTTAATGAATACAATATTAGTCGTCTATTAGCGAGGAGGTTTTTCGGCGATGAAAAAAATTATTTGGATGATAACCCTGATAGCGATTATCGGAATTAGCAGTATCGGACTGGCGGCCAATTCGCATACCGTGACCGTGACTATTAACTCTTTCG
>JAAYHS010000139.1 GCA_012735315.1 Bacillota bacterium
ACTCTTTGTCGCCCATTGAAGTGGTGAAGTTCGTTTTAACCGCGCCGATGATAAACGGGAACAATCCTAAGAGAAATAAGACCACGGCTAATAACACTACTATTCTCCGGTTATGAATCGCGGTGGAAAGCAGCTTGCGGTAAAACTTTTCCACCTTGCCCAAACGATATTCGGATTGCCGAATTTTTTGAAGCGCTTTTGAATTGGTTTTGATGGCCATTAATTTTGAAGAAAGCATGGGGATAACGGTTAAAGCGACTATCAAGGAAGCCCCCAGTGAAAAGGAGACCGTAAAGGCCATTTCTTTGAAAATTTGAGCGGCGATTCCTTCAACGAAAAGAATCGGCACAAAGACAACGATTGAGGTCAGGGTGGAAGCGGTGATCGCCATCGCAATCTCGGAAGTCCCTTCGGTAGCGGCGGTTAAAGCATCATGCCCTTCCTCACGGTAACGAAAGATAACCTCCAGCACTACAATGGCATTGTCAACCAACATTCCGACTCCAAGTGCCAAGCCTCCCATGGAAACCAAGTTTAGAGTCATGTTGGAAAAATAAATGGCCGCGAAAGTTATAATAATTGAGATGGGTATAGCTACGGAAATAATAAATGTACTCCTAAAGCTCCGCAAAAAGAAATAGAGGACCATAACGGCCAGTAGAGCGCCGACAAGCGCGTTTTGGGTCACATTATTTAATGATTTTTCAATATAGTCCGCCTGTTCAAAAAACTTATGGAATTGAATTTGTCCTTCCAAGTCGGTTTGAAGCTCGGCTATGGCTTTACGGACTTCTCTGGTGACCAAGACGGTGTTGGCGTCGCTTTCCTTCATTATCATCATCATTACGCTGTTTTGCCCATTAATCCGGGAATATTGTTTTTGTTCATGATACGAATCCCGGATCTCGGCAATCTCCTGCAAGGGAATGATCGAACCGTTGGGAAGGGTGATTTTAACCGATTTCAAATCTTCCACCGATTGAAATTCACCGATTGTCCGAAGTACCATTTCTTTTTGGCCGCTTTTGACGATTCCTCCGGGAAGATTCAGGTTTTCGCTTCGTAAAGCTTGGATCAGATAACTGGGAGAAATATGATAGAAGTTCATCTTTTCGGTGGATAATAGGACCTGAATCTCCCGGGTTAAACTGCCCATTAAGGAAACGGAGGCCACGCCCGGAACCCGTTCGAGGCGGTTTTGGATTTTATTTTCAGCGATCCGGGTGGCTTCGGCGATTCCTTTGGGACTGGCAATCCCATAAAAGGCAATGGGCATCATTGACGGATCGAACTTAAATAACATCGGTTCATCGGCGTCATCGGGAAGAACACTCTTGATCATATCGATCCGTTCCCGCATCTTCAGGTTGGTAAAGTCCATATCGGCGCCGAAGTTACACTCGGCCATCACCATGGATGAACCGGTTGAAGAGGTCGATCTGACTTTTTTTACATTTGGAACGGCGCTGATGGCGCTTTCCAAGGGTTTGGTGATCAAGTTCTCGATCTCTTCCGGTCCGGCCCCTTCGTAATTGGTAAAGACCATAATAATCGGGAATTGAATGTTAGGATAGAGGTCCAGTTTTAATTTGGATAAAGAAATGAATCCTAAGATTGATACGAACAAGACCAGCATTAACACGCCCAAAGGACGGCGGATACATAATTCGATCAGTTTTTTCATCTATTTCACCACTACTTTCGAGCCGTCTTCCAAATTGTTTTGGCCTAAAATAACTACGAATTCTTCTTCGGCTAATCCGGAAACGATCTCCACCATTCTGCCGTCGGTCACTCCGGGAGTAACGATCCGGCGGTGGGCGGCGTCTTTTTCAACCACATATACGGCTTTAGTCCCAATCTCATCGATGATGGCTTCTGCCGGTATTTTCAAGATATCATTCTTTTCATTGAAGATCAGCTTCGCTTCGGCCAACATCCCAGCTTTAAAACGGCGGGAAGAGTTGTCAAGCGCGATTTTTACCGGGAAAGTTTTGGAAACCTTATCGGCCGCGGGAGCGATTTGGACGATTTTTCCGGTAAAAGTCTCTCCCGGGAATGATGACAAACTGATCGTGGCGGTCTGACCGATTTTGGCTTGACTAATATAGCTGTCGCTTAAATTGACGGTAACAAATACGGTTGAGAGGTCGACCACCGAAAGCAACGGCGCGCCTTGACCGACCAATTTGCCCGGCGTGGCATCGGAGAAACCGATTTGGCCGCTGAAAGGGGCCCGGATTTTCGTATCATCCAGTTGGTTTTTGGCTTGTTTATAAGCGGCTTCGTTGATTTGCAACTCGGTTTGAGTCCGTTCAAATTCTTGGGGCGAAATGATCTTCTCGGCAAATAATTTTTGGGAGCGTTCATAGTTTTCCTTGCTCAGTTTGTATGAAGCCTCGGCCCTCGCCAAACCGATCGCGTAATCATCCGGTTCCAGTTCGACTAAGATTTGATTGGCCGTTACATAATCGCCCATTTTAACATGGACCTTTGCGATTCGCCCCGATACTTTGGGAGTAATCGTGACTTCCTGGTTGGCTTCCAAGGCGCCGGTGGCGACGAAGACCTCGCCCAGACTTCCCTTTTGAACCGTGGTAACTTTAACTGGAATCTCCGGAGCGGTGGCGACGGCGTCTGTTTTCCGGCCGCAACCCCCGGCGGCTAAAACTGAAATGATGATCGGAACAATCGACAATAATAACAGTTTTCGGTTCATGAGTTTCACTCCTTTGATTGAGGATCACGGCCAAGCGTGACATCCAGTTTCGCTAAGGCGAGAATATAGTCTTGAATTCCTTTGTAATACCCGATTAAAGCTTCATCCGCCATGATTTGATCCTCCGAGATATCCATCATGGTAGCCATACCGGCTTCATAACGGGCTTGGGTCATCCGGAATTTTTCATTAGCCAGTTTACTCGATGCCTGATTGGCTTTGGCCTTTTCCAATGATGCTTCTATATCTAACAGTGCTTCCTGTATGCTTAGTCGAATTTCGTCCCGCTTTTTGGATTCGGAGATTTCTGTTGTTTCCAGTAATTTTTTCGCTTCCGATACAGCGGACTGGGTTTTAAAACTATCGAAGAGCACCCCGGATAAATTGACCGCTATGGTTAATCTATCTTCTTCCAAAGCATCAATTGAGGGGTCACTGTCACGTTTGGACTTTTGGGCGCTTGCCGCAATGGTAGGTTTATAACCAGCTTGTGCTAGTTTAACCCTATTTTCGGCGATTTCAAGGTCTTTTACGGCATTAAGCATACCGGGGTTGTGTTGAAATGCTTCATCCAGTAATACTTGAAGAGTAAGATCGCTCTTTTCCGGTAATTGGTATTGGGAAAGCTCATCTTGGACATTGAATGACTTTTCTTGAGGCAGCCCGATTAGATTAGCCAGTCTTAATTTGGCTTTTATAACATCGTTTTGCGCCTCGATCAAAACCGGTTTTCGTTTCTCCCATTCAGTTTGGGCAGTAAGCAGCTCAAACTTGGATTTAGTACCAACATCATAAAACCGTTTGGTTTGTTGGTACAAGCGACCCATATAATCATAAGAAGCTTGAGTTATTTGGAGTCTTTGTTCAGCAAGCCAAACTCCATAAAAACATTGCATCACCGCATATATCGTTTGTTGTTTGGCGCTTCTTTCATCTTCAAGCACCTTTTCATAATCCAGTTTGGCTATTTGATAACGGGCTTTTAACATACCGCCCATATAAAGGGGTTGTTCTATGGAAAGGCTCCCGCCGTTTGTTTCGACTTCAGCTGATTTCTCTTCAAATTCGGATACAGAATAGTTATATTTGACCGAAGGTCCAAATCCGGCTATCGCCTGCTTTAAGGCCGCCTTTTTAATAGCGACCTGTTTTGAAGCTAATTGCAAATCTTTACTATTTTGAAGAGCTAATTCAATACATTTCTCCAAAGTCAAAATTTCCGGTTGTCCTTCAGTCCCTAAGGTTTCCGCGGCTTCGACGTTAAACGGAATTAGCAATCCACCGAATATTAACGTGATGCCAGCTAGAAAAATGATTTTTTTATTGAACATGAGATACCTCCAATAAAGTGGATAGAGTAAATAGCAATTTACTCTTTTTTCCCCGCCCCGTTATAGAAAAGGTCCAAAATTACCGGCGCTTGTTCGACCAGGCAACTATCTTTCCCCTCGGTTAGCCAGTGAAAACAAAAATGGGATACGATACCGCTGAAAGCAAAGGCAAAAATATTCGGATCACCCTTGCGAAGCTGATTTTGGTCGATTCCGATTTGCATAAATTCAGTTAATTGTATGTGCGTTTTATGATGTTTTTCCAAGAGCCGATTCTGGGCATCTTTGTCTCCGATCAACTTCATGTTTAGTCGCTCTTTTATCAAAACCTGATAAAACTCACGATGGTCTTCGGCAAATTGGAGATGTTCCTTCAACATGGATTCAAGGCGTTGCCGAAAATCGCCGGATTCCTTTAGGATTTCATCCATCCGGTCGATTATTCTTTGAATTCCGGCCTCCAGGATAGCGATAAAGATTTGTTCTTTATTTTCAAAGTATAAATAGATTGTGCCTTTGCCTACATTGGCCCGGGACGCGATTTCATCCACGGTAGTCCTTTCAAAACCGCGTTCCGAAAAAAGGTCAACCGCCGCCTTTAAAATTTCCATCCGTTTTTCATTACTGACTTTTTCCATTTTTCACCTCTAAAACTGACTGGTCAGTCATTCAGAACTAATTTTACACCCCTGTTTTCCAGATGTCAACGCGATTATACAGTTTTAACACATTTTCCATATCTTTTTTACACTCGTGAAAAATTGTATAATTAGATATATAGGCGCATAGAGCGATTATATTCCAATTAATCGATTTTGGAGAGGCGTAAATTTTCTGGACCCTAATAAAAAATTTTTTGATTGTATTTTAGACCTGCATGATGAATCAATCCGGTTTGCCGCTAAAGCGAGGGCTGTGGGCGTTGATGCAGTGATTTGCGATCCGGAAAAAGTCAATGACCGGGGCCGTTATCAGGGCGTCCCTACATTAGTCTTCGAAGCGCTTTCGGAATCGACCCGTAATAAGGATATGCTGAAAAAATTAAATCTTTACATGGCTGGAGGGTTGGAGAATACTGGATCATTAGAAGAACGGACGTTTAACTACCTTGTTCATCAAGTTTATCGGAGGCCTCCGGCGCTGAGACCGGTTTTCCCATCAACAATAATTTAATGAGCGCCCAGGCTATTAAGGAATAGACGATCATGGCAAGTAACGTAGTCCATTCAAAGACGCTGCCGCTTATCCGGCTGATCCGAAACACATTTAGAAATGGGGCGGCCAATGGATAGCTGATTCGGTAGATGAAACCGCTAAAACCGGCGGCAGGGTTAGCGCCAAGAAGCTTCAGAATAAATCGAAAGCCTAGTAGAGTCTCTATTAAACCCATTAGATAACGGACGATTTGAGTTCCGCGATATAAATGCTTTATCCGGGGAGAGTTGGTTATAGAGTTCATGTTTCTCGTCTCCTTACAATGCTATAGCTTATATATTAAAACCGGTTAACATATATTGTCTTCAGTTTTCATGGAATTAACCATTACTCGAACTAAAATAAACCAAAGGCTGTAGGCAAATACATTATTACATTCAGGGCAATAGTAGAAAGGATGGAGGGACAACCATGCCGGATGTGACTTGCGGTTGCGGCCAATGTCAACACCGCCTTTGTGTCCAAAAAGTGCCGATTTTCTCTACCTTGGAGTCGGAGGAGCTTCAAAAAATCGCCGGTTTGATTACCAATAAACGATACTATAAAGGAGAATTGGTGATCATGGCCGGTCAGCGTAACGAGAGTTTGATAATCATCAATCAAGGTAAGGTTAAAGCCTTCCGTTACACCCGGGATGGCCGGGAACAAGTTTTATATATTTTTAGCGTCGGCGACTTTTTTGGCGAAACCAATTTGATACGGGATCAAGAAACCAACTATAATATTGAAGCCCTTGAGGATACTGGGCTTTGTTTGATTGGAAAGAAAGATTTTCATCAATTAATCCATAATTACCCGGAGATCGGCTTGAAGATCATGGCTGAACTATGCAACCGGCTGGAAGTCTTTGAGAATATTCTTCAAAATATGGGTACCAATAGTGTTGAGTTAAGGATTAACGCGGTTTTATTGGAATTTGCCCGTAAATTCGGCAGGGAAGATGCTCGGGGGATTATAATCGACCTTCCTTTAAGCCGGGAGGGGATCGCCAATTACATCGGGCTGACCCGCGAGACGGTCAGCCGTAAGTTGAATTTGCTTCAGCAGGAAGGTCTTATTGAAATGGACGGCAATAAGAAAATAATCATTTTAGATAAAAAGACGTTGGAAGGGTCAATTGGGTAGCAAAAACAAGATTCGGTCTTAGTCAACGGTTGGTGAAGGCGCCCTGAAGGGCGCTGAAATAAAATTAATTATTAGAATGTTAAACTGTGATTCGATTCACAGTTTTTTTATTTGGATTTCCGTATAATCAAACCAAAGACAGGAAGTCGTTAAATTTAAAATCAAAGGAGGTTTTACCATGAATCGGATCGCTGAATTGAAAAATAGCCCGATTAATGAATTGAAAGATGAGCATCAAGCGGTAAAAGTAGGTTTAACGATTTTAAGCGAGATAGCTTCAAGGCTTTCTCGGGGGCAAGCGGTTGATTTGGCCCATCTCGATCAACTGCTCGAATTCTTAACTACTTTTGTAGACAAATGCCACCACGGCAAAGAAGAAGACTTGCTCTTTCCGGAGTTGGAAAAGGCGGGGGTGCTCCGGGAAGGCGGGCCCATAGGAGTGATGTTAAAAGAACACGATTTGGGCCGGAGTTATATTAGTGGACTCCGAGAAGGATTAACCCGTCTCAAAGCAGGCGATTCTAAAGCGGCGGAAGTTGTAATCGAGAATATCGAAAAATACAGTGATCTGCTTATTCAGCACATATATAAAGAAGACCGCGTTCTTTACCCAATGGCTGAAAAATATTTCTCGCCCGGACAAAACCAGGCGCTGCTGGATGGGTTTGCCGAAATCGAAGAGCAAAGGGTGGGAGCAGGTAAACATGAGGAGTTTCATCGGATGCTCCACCGTTTACAAGAAATTTATGCGATAGGGGGAAACTAAAACAGACCTTCGGAGCTTATCACAAGCGCTGGAACAGCGCGCCCAAAAAGCAAGGCCGGGTTTGAACAATTCCGGCCGGAGACTCGAACGATTACAACCACTTTACTTCATTCAATGGATCTCCCGGGAAGTTCAAGAACTATCTAAAATGACGGCTAAAGGGTTTTTACTGTGATTAATTCTAAAATTTCAGTTTAATAATTTAGGAGGGGAATCAAATGAATTTCAAAATTAACGACCATCTAACCTGGGTTGGCAAGACCGATTGGGAACTCCGCTCATTTCATGGGGAGGAATACTCGACCCACCGGGGTTCCAGTTATAATGCTTATTTAATTAGAGATCGAAAAAACGCGTTGATTGATACTGTCAGGCAGCCTTTTGCGGCGGAGTTTATTGAAAACTTATCTCAAGCAATTGACTTAAACCGGATCGATTACATCGTCGCCAACCATGCGGAGGTCGATCATAGCGGGGCCTTGCCGGAACTGATGAAATTAATCCCTGATACGCCCATTTACTGCACGGCCAACGGGATTAAGTCCCTCAAAGGTCATTATCATCAAGATTGGAACTTTGTGCCGGTCAAAACCGGGGACCGGCTGTCTTTGGGAGAGCGGGAGTTGATCTTCGTGGAAGCCCGGATGTTGCATTGGCCCGACAGCATGTTCGCCTATTTGACCGGGGACAACATCTTGTTTAGCAACGACGCCTTCGGCCAACATTACGCTTCGGAATACCGTTATAACGATCAAGTGGACCGGGCTGAATTATACCAGGAAGCCATCAAGTATTACGCCAATATTTTAACGCCCTTCAGTAAACTGGTGGAGCAGAAAATTAATGAAGTAATCGGGTTGGGACTTCCGGTGAGCATGATCTGCCCCAGTCACGGCATTATCTGGCGCGAAGATCCCTTGCAGATCGTACGTCAATATCTGAAATGGGCCCAAGATTATCAAGAGGATCAAGTGACGATTATCTATGACACCATGTGGAACAGTACCCGGAAGATGGCGGAGGCGATCGGGGAAGGGATTAAATCCGTCCGTCCCGAGTCGGCGGTGAAATTGTTTAATTCGGCTCGTTCCGATAAAAACGACATTATTACCGAAGTCTTTAAATCCAAAGCTTTGCTGGTCGGATCGCCGACGGTGAACCGGGGGATCCTTTCCTCAATAGCCGGCATTTTGGAAGAGATTCGAGGATTGGGTTTTAAGGGAAAGAAAGGGGCGGCTTTCGGCAGCGTTGGTTGGAGCGGCGAGTCGGTCGAAATAATCAATGGGAAACTGGCGGAGGCCGGGTTTGAACTGCTGAACGACGGTTTGAAAGTCACCTGGAATCCCGATGAATCCGCCTTAAAAGAATGCCACGCTTTCGGCGAACGGGTTGGAAAGAGTTTATGATTTGAGCTTCAGCGGATGGGCCGGATCGGTGACCGCCCCGATTTTCACGGCGAAAGAGGTTTTATTGGCGATATCCTCGTCGGTGATGAAGTGGACATCCAGTAATCCGGGGGATGCATAACCGGTCTTTAAATAGTTGATCTCAGCCAGGCATAGGCTCCAGCCGTCCAGCCATTTGGACAACTCGCGGCGTTGAGTCTCATTACCCTGAAAATGAATCAGCAAGTCGATATCGCTTCCGGGACCGGCCGTGGCATTACAGGCGCTACCGAACAGGTACATTCCCTTGACGCCGAAATAGTCGGGATCCAGTTCGGCCGCAATCCGTTCCGCCATATGAAAACGCCACCGCCAAAAATCGGCGCCGGGTTGCGGCAGCGGTTCTTCCGGTTTCCGTTCCGGCTCCGCCACGGCAACCGTAGGATCGGTCAGGTAGCCGACGGCTTCTTCCAAATCGGCGTTCATCAGGACCCGCAGCACCTTTCCAAAAGTGGCTTGCGGCACATCAATTACCCGGATTACCTCGGCAAGGTCGTCGAACTCCGGCAGCAGCTTCGGCAGCAGGTTTTCATTTTTGGTTAAAAACGCTTCGTTAAAAACAACGCCGCTGTCGTCGGGGTAAAGCGGGAGATAACGGATATTGGATTCGACCAGGTCTTGGAAGAAATGAGTCCCAAAAGATAATTCCGGCAGATAGTTGCCTTTTTGGCGGGCGATTTCGATCAGCAACGAGGTATTGTTGATATCGGCATAGCCTACTTGCACTCCCAGTTTGATGTTTCCTCTGCTGCCCCAGCGCCCGGGCCCCATCAGGATAAACTGGCGTTTCGGAAGAATCGAGTTCAGCTTGCTCACCGCGCGGCCGACTCGGATCAGATCTTCCAATTTGGTCAATCTGCCGTATCCTTCGGGATCGACGTAGACGATATATGAGGCGCCGGTAATCTTGCCGTTGGAAATATAACGGTTGGCCGTGAAAATGATGTCGCCCGCGGGAATGTCCTTGGGGATGGGATAAGGCAAATTATCCTCGGCGGAACTCTGGGAGCGGCATTGCAGCAAATAAAAATTTTCTCCGTCAAAAGCGAATTCCAGATCAACCGGTGTGTTCATCTTTTCCGTTAGAGTTTTGAGGATAATTTCCAGCTGTTTCATAAAAGGGGTCCGGCTGAATAAACCCTCAAAGGTGACCACCAAATCGTCTTTTTCAACATCAATTTCGAACCGGGAAGGATGGGTCAGGAGATCCTCATGATAAACCGAGACCAATAAATGGAGGTTGGGAATCCGGTCGCCGTATTTTTGGAGAAAGTCTTTAACCGTGACGGTTTCGAAGACCTCTTTCTCCAAGTTGATCAGATCAATTTTTTTGGGCGAATAGTGTTTGGTTTCCTCGGGGGTGTGATTTACTCTCAAGGCGGGTTGTCCCGGCGAAACCAGGAACGGAAAATCATCGCTGAGGCGGTCGACGGCCCGGGTGCCGAAGCCCGGCACGATCCGGGCCAGTCCGTCTTCACGCTTGACCCGCGGCGACCACCGTAGTTCGTTATTGGTGAAAGCCACTCCGGCGCAAATCGGCAAATAATTGGGCCCAACCCTGATGCCTACTACCTCCTGGATGATAATCCCCATCTCTTCGTGAAAATCCAATAAACCCCGTTCAGCCCGGTACTGAAGAGAGTCGGGGTTATAGAGCGACGCATAAACCTCCGCAATGGCGTCCATCAACGCTTCGAGCCTTTTTTGTTTACTGCCCCGGTTCGCCAGAAAGAGGCTTTTATATTTACCCGAAAAGGAAGCTCCCATTTGATCCTCGAGCAGGCTTGAGCTGCGCACGATCAGGGGTGTGTTTCCAAAATCATCGAGGGCCATGGCCAGGCTTTTAACGATTCCCGGAGGGAAGCGGGAGTTTTTCATCAGTTGAATAACGTTTGGATAATTGGCCCGGATTTCGTGAAGTTCCTTATATTTTAATTCATTCAATTCCTCGAGGTTATTATAGTGTAAAAATTCGATGGAGCAATCGGTGGTCAGATACCAGGTCTTGGGGACTTTTAACGGGAAAGGGAGCGCCAATTCTTCCTTTAGTTTGTGGAGGATCTGTTGGCCCAGTATCATACCGGCGCTTTTCCCTCCGAGCTTGCCGTGGCTTCCGGCGGGGAAGATAATCCGTTGAATCAATTCGTTAAAATCGGTGACATCAAAATATTGTTTGGCGATATTGATAAAGTTTAAATCCTCCGAGAGAAAACGCCTGATCAGCGCCACCTTTAACCAGCGTTCGGTCGGAGAATAGGTCAAGTCGGCCCCTTCGGTCATGTTGCAATAATGAGTCACGGCTTCGATTATATCCGACAAGGAAGCGCCAATTCGGTTAATCGCTTTAATTAATTGATATCCCTTTTCTTCCAGAATCCATTGTTTTAATTGGACCGTAATTTCGTTGTCGTTTAGCCGTTCGGCGGCGATCTTGAAAGTCCGGTCGCACATGTCCAACAGATCGAGGGGTTGTTTGGCGCTGGGAGAGTTCAACTCATCCCGTCCTTCATCGGTCCGATCTCTTAAACCGGCGTCGAATTGCGGCAAGATCTCGGTGGCTTCGGTAATCCCGCTCCAGGACAAATAGCGGATCATCTTTTGACAGATATGAAACAACATATTTTTGTCGGTCCGGCGCAACAGATCGATGATTACCATCCATTCCTTGCCGCCGTTCTCTTTCCCGGCCAGTTCTTGTTTGGCATGATCCCACTCCCGTAAAATATGTTCCATGCGCCGGTGGAGAATCACCTGGCCGATCCGGTCGGCAATGGTCCGGATTAATTTATGCTCTTTCTCGAGAAAAAAGCCCCCTTCCCGCCAAGGCACTTTTTTGGTGTAAGATACTTCAATTTTACCGACGACTTTGTCGTCGACCTTGATCTTACAACTGTCCACCCAGGAAGAGGGTTGGTAATTGGGAGATTGATAGCTGGAGTTCTCATAAACGATCCGGGCCTGGCAAATCTCGGGGAACTGCCATCCGGAGGGGATCGTTTTAATGATCCCCTCGAAGATTTCGGGTAGCGACAATTTGCGGTTGTTGAGGATTTCTTCAATCTGGTATAAGCAGTTAAGTTCCTTGGCCCGTTCCTTGAGAACCTCCAGCAGCGATTCATCGCTTTTTTTAAGATGATCCATTTCAACCTCCGCGCAAAGTTACGTTACTAGGTATATTATTATACCCAGCCGCGGCTTTTGACTGCTTGGGCCACCCGGTTGATGGCAATGATATAGGCGGCGTCACGCATGTATACTTTCTGCCTCCGGGCAAGTTCACTGACGCCTGCGTAAGCCGAAGTCATCTTGGTATCCAGCTTTTCCAATACTTCTTGCTTTTCCCAATAAAAATTCATATTGGATTGGACCTGTTCAAAGTAGCTGCAGGTAACACCGCCGGCGTTGGCTAGAAAATCGGGAACCAGGAAAATGCCTCGTTCTTTAATGATTTCATCCGCTTCGGTGGCGGTGGGACCATTCGCTCCTTCCACGATCACTTTGACCCGGGGACTGATTTTTCCAACGTTGGCTCGGGTAATTTGGTTCTCAAGGGCCGCCGGAATTAGAATATCCACTTCCTGCTCGATCCAGGCTTCGCCCGGCAGCGTTTCATAGCCGAGATCCCGTGCTTTATCCTTATCGATGCTGCCGAAGGAATCCGTGATTCCGATCAGGGTTTCCACATCCACGCCGTCTTTCTTCCGGTAAGTATAGGCGGTCTTGTCCTTAAAGTCCCAACAGGAAATGGCGATGACTTTACCCCCGAGTTCCTGATATTTTTTAACGGCGTGTTGGGCCACATTTCCAAAACCTTGGACCGAGGCGGTGGTGTTTTCGGGTTTGATTCCCAGTTCTTTTAGAGCTTCGCGTAAAACGAAGATCACGCCGAATCCGGTAGCTTCGGTCCGGCCCAATGAACCGCCCATGCCTACCGGTTTTCCGGTGATAAAGCCGGGATAACGTCCGCCGTGAATGGTCTCAAATTCATCCAGCATCCACAACATATGTTTGGCATTGGTCATCACGTCCGGCGCCGGGACATCCAGACAAGGACCGACATTTCGGGCCAATTGCCGTACCCAGCCGCGGCAAAGTTGTTCTTGTTCGCGTTCGGTCAGACTGCGGGGATCGCAGATCACTCCGCCTTTGCCGCCGCCCAAGGGAATGTCGACCACCGAACATTTCCAAGTCATCCACATTGCCAGGGCGCGCACCGTATCCGCGGTTTCCTCGGGATGGAAGCGGATGCCTCCCTTAGCCGGTCCCCGGGCATCGTTGTGCTGCACCCGGAAGCCTTTGAATACTTTAACTGTACCGTCATCCATTTTTACCGGGATGGTGAAATGGTATTCCCGCATCGGTTGCCGGAGATACTCTTTCAGGGACGGTTCCAACCCGATCAGATCGGCCACTTTGTCGAATTGCGCCTGGGCAGTCTGATAAGGATTATAGGTTAGACTTTTCATGCGGTATAACCTCCAGTTTTGTGAGCGGTTTCATAATTAAAGCAAGAAGCAATGACACAAAAGGGGGCGCCCAACCGGAATTGGTTTTTGCCGGTTGCGCCAAAGCATAATCTTACCGAAATTATGAAACCCGCCTCGAATTTAACGTAGAAAATGTTTCGACAAAAAGTGGCGGATTCCTACATTATCAACTTAAAATATGAATGGATTTGACTATAAGGCGGAAATCACGGATTCTTTTGACGGCCAATATTTTGGAACGCTGATGTTTAATCACTAGGGAAAAATTCCATCAAGGATTTTTAAATTCGGCGCGGAAAATAATTTAATTTAAAATCCAGTTCCACTGCTTTTCGGAAAGGAGACCCGAAAGATCGATGCCAGCCAGGATATTTGGGATACTCATTTGCCTATTTATCATAGCCGGCTTAGTCCAAGGAGCGTCGGAGTCAAAACCAGGCATTATTACCGGCGACGCGGTTAATTTCCGGGCCGGACCAGGCTTGGACGGTCGGGTTATTTCCGTTTTGCGTAAGGGACTGCCTGTTTCGATAGTGACTGAGTCCGGCCAATGGTATTATGTTCAACTGGCGGACGGCACGACCGGTTGGATTTGCCGGAAATATGTGGAGGTTAAACCGGCGACTCCGGAAGCTTCCGGAGAAGTTTTCGCCGCGGTCCCGGCAGCTGAGTTGATCGCTTACGCTAAAAGTTTGTTTGGAATTAAATATGTATACGGCGGCCAATCGTTGCAAGGTTTTGATTGTTCCGGTTTCACGAGGCATGTCTTTGCCAAATTCGGAATCAACCTGCCCCGTCGGGCGGATCGGCAAATGGAGGCGGGAATGGCGGTAGGGAGCAGGGAAGATTTGCTCCCGGGAGATCTGGTCTTTTTTAAGACCGGGGTTTCCGCCAAAGTCAATCATGTCGGGATTTATGTGGGCGACGGCCTGTTTATTCATGCCGCAACCAGATCCGGCGTGCGGGTCGATCCCCTTAACAGCGGATATTATAAAAATTATTATGTCGCTGGACGCAGGTTGATTAAACCCAACGACGGCGAAACCGGCGAAACCCCGGAAGAAGACGGGCTTCAGTGAATAAAAGCTTCCGGAAAGCGATCGGATAAGAACTGTCTAAATTATGACCATTAAAGAACGGCCTTTTGCGGATTAGCAAAGGCTTATTTTTATTTCCTCCGCTCGGTTTGGAATTCTTTTCGCTTTCATAATGGCAGGAATTTCATATTTTTTGTAGAAAATATGTACAATAATTGTAGCAATTTTGTAGCAACGGTGGTATAATGAAGCTAGAAATCAGGGGTGTGGAAAATCTAAGTTTTCGGGAACGCCAGGTCGTAGTCTTAAAGGAGATGGGCGAAACTACCGAAAATATCGCTAAGAAGTTGAAGTTGACCCCCAGCACGGTGGCGACTCTTTTTAACCGCGCCAAGACCAAAGGGTATGAAGTGGTGATCATTATTCCTGGAACCGCTCTCGGGATCACGGGAGCGGATGATAATGAAGGTGAGTAAGGATGAATAACCGGGCCTGCCTCCGCAAAGAAGAATGGATAACAACCGAACCAGGGCGACGGGTTTTAGAAAAGCCTCTAAATACTAAAACTAAAATCCGGTTGCGATTTAGACCCCGTAGTTTTTGGCCGTTTTTAACCTGGGGGTTGGCGCTGTTTTTAGGGTTTAAAATACTATTTATACCGTTGATAGAAGGGGTTTATCACCTGGCCGTTAAAAGTCAGGAAGTAAACGCTTTAAAGAAAGAGCATCAAAGAATGGCCCAACAATTGGAAGAGCTGAAAAAATCGAGGGATTATATGAAAACCATCGCTTATGTCGAAGAACAGTCCCATAAGGCCGGATTTATTAAAATCAATGAATTGCCGATGTTGGTGATTGATACTTCGGGAGGGATACTCCAGGAAACAAAACAGCCAAGTAATAATCGAATCGAAGATTAAAGAAGGATAAAGAGAGGGTGTTATAAGAGTGTATCGTTGGTGATACACTTTTTTCATTTTATGGAGCTAAATCCGGCATGATTAAAGTTAGGTTAAATAAATATGGAAGCGGGTCGCTGAGGGCTTTTTTTATTGTAAAATGTTTTTAAGAGGAGGTGCGTTGATGTCTGATTTACAACGGGGCATCGCTATGGAATTTGTTAGGGTAACTGAAGCCGCGGCCTTACGGGCCAGCCGGTGGCTGGGCAACGGCAATAAGGAACAGGTGGATCAGGCCGCTTCGGACGCGATGCGCGGGATGCTGGATCTGATTTCAATCAAGGGTACCGTGATCATCGGCGAAGGCGAGAAAGATCGGGCGCCAATGCTTCACATCGGAGAAAAGGTAGGAAATTGGAACGAAGACGGCCCCGGGGTGGATATCGCGGTCGACCCGGTCGACGGCACCCGCTTGGTGGCCAATGGATTGCCCAATGCGCTGTCGGTGGTGGCGGCCGGGGAGCATGGCTCGTTACTCCCGGTCCCTAGTTTTTACATGCATAAGCTGGCTTGCGGTCCGGCGCTGAAAGGCAAGTTGGACATCAATGCCGGAGTCCGGGAGAATTTAAAAGTAGCGGCCGCAGTTTTGAATAAAGATGTGAAAGACTTGACGATTTTGATTTTGGACCGGGAAAGGCATCTGAGCTTGATTGAAGAAGTCCGGAGGGCCGGGGCGCGCATCAAACTGATCAGTGACGGAGATGTGGCCGGAGCTATTGCGACCGCCATCAATAGTATCGATATTTACATGGGGATCGGCGGCGCGCCGGAAGGGGTATTGGCCGCCGCCGCGTTGCGGTGTCTGGACGGCGAGATTCAAACCAAATTCTATGCGACCGACGATTCGGAGAAAGAAAAAATAGCCGCGGCGGGTTATCAATTGGACAAAGTATATTATACCGAAGATTTGGCCAAAGGCGAAGAGATCATCTTTTCCGCTACCGGGATAACGGGCGGCGAGTTTTTGGAGGGGGTTAGTTTTCGGGGCAATCAGACCGCGGTTACCCACTCCATCGTGATGCGGGCCAAATACCGGACGGTCCGGTATATCAAAGCGATTCATAATCTTAAATATAAGACTATTCCGTCCCGGGCGCGCAACACCGAGGAAAAAGTGTGAGCATTAAAAGGCGGAAGTTTGAAAGCGACGGATAATTTAAACGAATCTGACGAATAACCGCGAGTTTAATTAGACTTTTTTCTTAACAAAGGCAAGGTTGGTATTGCCTTTTTTTTGTCCGGTTTGTATAATTGATGGACGGAAGTTTTAATGAGTGTTAATATCTGTCAGTTGTTAAAAGCCTTAAGGAATAAAGTCAAGCAATTCGCTGGTGAATCGAGATTTTAACCTTAACTTTTTTCAATTCGGTCGATTGGTCTTTTCGGCCTTTAACATTTAACCTTTGACTTTAGCCATTATTTGATAAGGAGATTGAGAATGGACATCATCAAAGTTATCGCCGCCGAATTAAATATCGCGCCGCGACAGATCGCAAATACGGTTGATTTATTGGATGAGGGGAATACCATTCCCTTTATCGCCCGGTATCGGAAAGAAGCCACCGGGGAATTGGACGAAGAACAGATCCGGAGTATCAATGATCGTCTGACCTACTTACGCAACCTGGAGGCCCGAAAGGCCGAGGTGCTGAAATCCATCGAAGAGCAAGGCAAATTAACGCCTGAATTGGCCCAGGCCATTGCTGAGGCGACAAAAATTCAAGAGGTGGAGGATTTATACCGGCCTTATAAACCGAAAAAACGGACCAGGGCGATGATTGCCAAGGAGCGAGGTCTGGAGCCGCTGGCTGATTTGATTTGGAATCAGGAGACCGAATCCGGTTCAGCGGAAGAACTGGCTGTTTCGTTTGTCAATCCCGATCTGGGAGTGGAAACGGCGGCCGAAGCCCTGGCCGGGGCGAGGGATATTATCGCCGAGAGAGTCTCCGATGATCCGGACTACCGTAAAATGCTCCGCCAATATTTCTGGGAACATGCGCTGATTACCTCCGGGGCGAAAGAGGCCAAAGCCGACCAGAAAAAAGACGCCGAGCGGGCGGAATTAGACGAATACCGGATGTATGCCGATTATAAAGAACCGCTGTCCAAGATCCCGCCCCACCGGATATTGGCTTTGAACCGGGGAGAGAAGGAAGATGCTTTGAAAGTAAGCGTGGATGCCGATCATGAGGCGGCCCTTGATAAGCTGAACCGGATGATCGTTACCAATCGTAAATCGATTTTCACCTCCGATTTGGAAGAGGCTATCGCTGACGGCTACAAACGGTTGCTCTTTCCGTCGCTGGAACGGGAATTGCGCAACGCGCTGACGGAAACCGCCGAAGAACACGCCATTAAAGTCTTTGGTCTTAATTTGCGGAATTTGATTTTACAAGCTCCGGTGAAAGATTTGCGGGTAATGGGGATTGACCCCGGTTACCGGACCGGTTGCAAAGTGGCGGTAGTGGACGAGACCGGGAAGTTGTTGGATACGGCGACGATTTATCCTCATCCTCCTCAAAATGAACGGGAAGAGGCGCTGGCGGTTTTGGGAGAGTTGGTCCGGAAACATGATGTCAACCTGATTACAATCGGCAACGGCACCGCTTCCCGTGAATCCGAGACCCTGGTGGCGGAATTAATTCATCTGCTCGGCGCGAAAAAGACTTCTTATTGCATTGTCAGTGAAGCGGGAGCTTCGGTTTATTCCGCTTCCAAATTGGCCAAAGAAGAATTTCCGGACCTGGATGTTTCGATGCGGGGCGCGGTTTCCATCGCCCGCCGGATTCAAGATCCGTTGGCCGAGCTGGTGAAGATCGATCCGAAATCGATCGGGGTCGGCCTTTATCAGCATGACGTTAATCAAAAGCAACTCTCCGAAGCTTTGGGCGGAGTAGTTGAGTCGTGCGTGAACTATGTGGGAGTGGATCTGAACACCGCTTCGCCTTCATTACTCCAATATGTGGCCGGACTTCAACCGGCGGTGGCTAAAAATATCGTGGCTTTCCGGGAAGAAAACGGCAAGTTCACCAATAGAAAACAACTTTTAAAAGTAAAGCGTTTGGGGGAGCAAGCCTTCGTTCAAGCGGCCGGTTTTTTAAAGATCGCCGACGGAGAGGAGCCGTTGGATTCCACCTGGGTCCATCCCGAGTCATACGACGCAGCCCGGCAGTTACTGGCGAAGTTAGGTTTCAAGACCGAGGATATCTTGGATAAGGAAAAACTGGCGGAGATCAGGATCAGGCTGCAGCAGATTAATATCGACAAAACAGCTGAAGAACTGGGAATCGGTAAACCAACTTTAAAGGATATCATCGAAGCTTTGGCCAAGCCCGGCCGGGACCCCCGTGAAGATATGCCTAAACCGATCTTCCGGAATGATGTTTTAAAGATGGAAGACTTGAAACCCGGGATGACGCTCACCGGGACAGTCCGGAATGTGGTGGATTTCGGCGCTTTCGTGGATATCGGCGTCAAACAGGACGGTTTGGTGCATGTGTCGGAGTTAAGCGATAAATTTGTCAAGAATCCCACCGATGTGGTGGCTGTTGGCGATATTGTCGAGGTAAGAGTGCTCGAGGTTGATTTGGCCCGGCAACGAATTGCGCTGTCGATGAAGCGTGAAACGAGCGGTGAAAAACCGTCGAAACCGGTCCGGAATGTTGAAGGTAAAAAACCGGTGAAAAAGAATTCGCCCCAAAAAGAAGCGCTCAATAAAGGCTTTACCAATAGCGCGTTGCGGGATAGTTTAATCAAGGCCGGCTTTAAAGTGAACTAAAATTTTTAAAGTTTTGCTTGATTTTTTAGCAGGAATCCGAATTGACAAAAAGGGATCTTTTATAGTAAAATCTTTTTAAGTAGAATGGTCTTTTGGCAGGATAATTTCGATTAACAGGTAGAACGGTAGGATTAGTTGAGCTGTGCTGTTTTTTGGTATGCATGGTTTAATCTCGCGTTTTTCGCGCTCCTATCGGAGCGCTTTTTTATTTTAAGAATCGGTTAAACAAAGGGGGTCATGTTTTGTCGAAAAAAATTTTGATTCCGGTCTTGATACTGATAGCAGCCGTTATTATTATAGCCGCGGCGGTTTTTTCTCCGAAGCAGACGGCAACGATCAAGTTGAACCTGGCCCATTTTTTCCCGGCGACTCATCCGGTGGAAAAAGTGTTGGTGCCGAAATGGATTGAGGCCGTTGAGGAGGCCGCCGGCGGTCAAGTGCAGGTTACCAGTTATCCCGGGGAGACTTTGGCTAAAGCTTCCGATATCTATGACGGTGTGGTTTCGGGCATCGCCGATATCGGGATTTCTTGTTTTTCTTACACCCGGGGCCGTTTTCCGGTGCTGGAAGTCTTTGAACTCCCCGGGATCATTTACGAGAATGCAAAGGTAGGCGGGAAAGTCGCTTGGGAAGGCATTAAGAAATTGGACCCGGAAGAAGTCAAAGACACCCACCTGTTAATGGTCTTTACCACCGGGCCGGGACACCTTTTGACCAGAGTTCACATTCGCAAGCTTGAGGATCTTAAAGGAGTGGAGATCCGGGCCACCGGGCTAAGCGCTAAAACATTGCAGATTTTAGGCGCTGTGCCGGTCGCCATGGCGCAGCCGGAGACTTACGAGGCTCTTTCCAGAGGCATTGTCAAGGGGAATCTCGCTCCCGCCGAAGTGCTGCAAGGATGGAGACACGCGGAAGTCGTCGATTATGTGACTTTAACGCCGTTTCTCTATAATACGCTGTTTTTTATGACCATCAACTCCGACGTTTGGAATTCACTGCCTCCGAAACTTCAAAAAGCAATCAGCGAAGCGAACGAACGCGTCTTTGAAGAAGTAGCCTTAGGGTTATGGGATGATCAAAACAACAGCGCCCTTGATTGGGCGATCGGTGAAAAAGGAATCCAAAAGATCGTTCTTTCCGAAGCGGAAACCCGGCGCTGGATCGAACAGGTATCACCGATTCAAAATGAATATGCCAAGAAGATGGACGCCATGGGACTTAACGGGCGAGAAATTCTGAATACGGTTAAAGAGTTGGCCGACAAGTATAATCAAGAATATCAATGATTGGAGTGATCCACTGTGGATAAGTTTGATGACCTGATCGCCAAGTCCTGCCGTTTATTGGATAAGGTTGCGGGGCTTTGCGTAGCCGGAACCGTTTTTTTGGTGGTCGGCAATGTCTTAATGCGCGCCATTTTCAACCGGCCTTTTTTGGGAACTTATGAGTATGTGGGTTTTGCAACCGCGCTAATCGTCGGCTTTTCGCTGGCATACTGCGCCGTTATGGAAAGCCACATTGCCGTGGATCTGCTCACCAATCAACTGCCCAATGGGGTCAAGGAGGTTGTAATTAGTCTGGCGGAAGTAATTTCATTCGGCTTTGTGGCCTTGGTCACCTGGCAGTTAGTTAAATACGCGGGCAGCATTCAAGCAACCGGACAGGTTTCCCCCACGACCGAAGTCCCGATTTATCCCTTTATCTACCTTGTGGCGTTGGGGTTTTTGGCATTGTCCTTTGTCGCGTTGGGGAAATCGGTTAAATATCTTAGAAGAGTGGTTGAAATATGAGCCCGATCACCATTGGAATCATCGCGGTTATTGTTTTCTTTATTTTTCTTTGCTTAAGGGTGCCGATCGCTGTTGCCATGGGACTGGTGGGAGCGGTTGGATTCGCCGTTTTGACCTCTCCTACAGCCGCTTACCGAATGGTGGTTTCGGAGATTTATTCCACCTTTTCGTCTTATACTCTAAGCGTAATCCCGATGTTTGTCTGGATGGGTTTCTTGGCTTATTATTCCGGTATCGGCGCCGGTCTTTATGATTTCGCCTATAAACTGATGGGTCATCTTCCGGGAGGATTGGCCATCGCCACCCAAGGGACTTGCGCTTTGTTCGGGGCGATCTGCGGTTCCAACACCGCCACCGCGGCCACCATCGGAGCGATTGCCCTTCCGGAGATGCGGAAGTATAAATACGACGACTCATTATCCACGGCGAGCGTGGCGGCCGGAGGCGCCTTGGGAATCTTAATCCCTCCCAGCGTAATCTTTATCGTTTATGGGATCGCCACCGAACAATCAATCGAACGGCTTTTTTTGGCCGGAATTTTACCCGGGTTATTATTGATGGCGTTATATATGCTTACCATTTATGCGTTGACGGTCCGCCATCCTGAACAGGGTCCTCCCGGCGCGAAATCGTCCTGGCGGGAAAGGATCGGAGCCTTGAGAGGCGGGTTGATCGAGGTATTAGTCATTTTTACCCTTTCGTTATGTGGGCTCTTTGCCGGCTGGTTTACCCCGACCGAAGCCGGGGCCATCGGCGCCGCCGGAGTTCTGGTTGTCGCCATGATTGAGAAACGCATGAATTGGGATAAATTTTTCAAATCGTTGGCCGATACCACCCGGACCTCGGCCATGATCATGTTGCTGGTTGCCGGGGCGGTAATTTTCAGCCGGTTCATCGCGGTCAGCCGGTTGCCTTTTGCGATGGCGACTTGGGCCGGTTCTTTAGCGTTGCCCCCAATTGTGATCCTAATGATTATCATGGTAATCTATTTCATTTTAGGTTGTTTTATCGACGCCTTGGCTTTAATTTTGTTGACCATCCCGATTTTCTACCCGGTGGTGGTTGAAGTTTTAGGGTATGATCCGATCTGGTTCGGAGTAATATCGGTGTTGGTGGTGGCGATGGGAGTAATTACACCGCCGGTTGGGATGAATGTCTTTATTATCAAAGGGGTGGCCAAGGATATTCCCTTGGAGACGATCTTTAAAGGAGTTTGGCCGTTTGTGGCAGCCCTGACCGCATGTATCCTATTGCTCCTCATTTTCCCACGGATAGCGACTGTTTTGCCTTCAATGATTTTGGGGGCGGGATGAACTAAGGTCTCTTTTTGTTAGTTATTTATAATAAAAACCAGTCGAACCCAAATCGGCTGGTTTTTCGGTTTTGATGGGGCGGTAGTTAGCCATGGTTGACCAAGTATTGAGTTGCCCCTGATTAAATTTTTTACGTTATAATTAAGGTGTAATGAAATGTCTGAACAACGTGGGGGACGCAGATGAAGATTAAATATATTGTCGGTGATTCACCTTTAGGCCGGTTGTTGGCGGGCGCAACCGGGCAGGGGATCTGCATGGTGAGTTTGGGGGATGATGATCAGGGTTTGATTAAGGCTCTACATTTGGAATTTCCCGAGGCGGAACTCGAGGCGGATCAAGACGGATTGAAGGAAACGGTCGCTATCATCTTGGATTACCTCTCCGGTCGCCGGCCCCATCCGGATTTGCCCGTTGATATCCGGACCACCCCATTCCGGCTGAAGGTTTATGAAGCTTTAAAGGCGATCCCTTACGGCAGGACCTGTTCTTATGAAGAAATTGCCCAAGCCGTCGGCAACCCCAAAGCGATCCGGGCGGTGGGCGGCGCTTGCGCAGCTAACCCGGTGGCATTGGTGATTCCTTGCCATCGAGTGGTCCGGAAAGACGGGTCATTAGGCGGGTATAGGTGGGGAATCGAACGGAAAGCGATACTGTTGGAGATGGAGCGTCGCCGTCGATAACCGCCAGGAATTGCTGAGTTTGTTTGAGTTAAAAAGCCCCTAAAGCCTATAGTCACTCCAATCCGCTGGCGAAAAACGATCCGTAGATCAAAAGGCCAAGGGTGGCAACGATCAGGAAAACCGCCCCGACGCTTCCCAAACGATAATTCTTAATCCAAAGCCAGCGAACATAAGCGCAAAGCCGGAGCGCCAGTATCAGCCAAACCAGATAGCCCCAGATTCCGAACATCTTATTCCTCCTTGACCGCGTTCTTTTTGATGATCAGGCCCGGCCGGTTAATATGCACTTTAACCGTCAGATCCAATTTCATGGTTTTAAAACTGGAACCCCAATCCCATTTTCGCCAGGATTCCCAATCTGGAACCAGCCAGCGGGCATAATCGCCGAAACCAAAAATATCGGTCCCCGCGGTTTGGGCTTTATGGAATACCGCATAGCATCCTTGTTTGATCCAGTTTTCCACCGCCTGTTTTAATAAGGTGTTTTTCGGCGGCGTTTCATAGCGCCGGTTTGATTCCACTCCGATCAGGTCGCCGAGGACGGTTAGCAAAACTTGCCCGCGAATTTGAGCGCCTTGCTTCTGAAGCTTGATCTCGGGGCGACGAATCCGGCTAATTTCCAATTGAATGATTTTATCCGGCGCTTCCGGATCGGGAATATTGATATACGTCCGGTTGAATTCGCCCCGTAGCATCGAGAAGGCCAATGTTTCATAACCCGTCAGTTTTTGGACCAGTTTCCCGCGGTATAATACCGCCGTTCCTAAGAATTGCAGGGGCGCTTCCCCGCTAAGCGGAGGGTTGCCGGCGGTGGATTGGCCCGGGTCGCGGGCAGCGCCGTTAAAATCGGTAATCCTTCCACTATCGATACGGGCTTCGTGTTCCGTAGTCAAATCGTATTTGGTTACCCGCGGCGCCACCAGCGCGGCAACCGGGACTTCGCCCTTGGTTTTCAGCGCGTTATAAAACTCCAGCATTTGATTGCGGGGTGTAAAACCAACAAACCCTTGAGTAATAAACATCATCTCCAAGTATTTCCCGGCATTGGTCCCGGCGGGTGGGACGATGCTTTCGATTACCCGGCGGGCGGTCCCTTGGTTGGCTACGGCTAAGTAAATCGTCCGCCGGAACTTTCGCCAGCGGACCATGGTATCCAGATAGCTTTCAATGCCTCGTCGGGCCAAGGTTTCCCCGAAAACCACCATTTTTAAATGGCCGAGTTCGATTTGGCGTTTCAACATGGTATTGATAATATTGATGCCGGAAAAGATACTCGGGGCTTCGGCGGTAAACACCCGGACTCGTCCCGGGGACAATGACTGATCCGTTATTCCGGCCGTAGCGATGCCGGCGCCTGGGTTAAAGACTAACACGGAAATAGTGAGATTCCGGCCTGGTCCGGAATCGATCCCTAAGGCGAACGCATAAGCGGCTTCATCGATCTCCTTGGCCCCCCAACAACCGGCGAGGAGTATGGGCAAAGATACGAATAACAATAATGTGGGGAATCCTTTTTTAAGCATTATTTTTCCCTCTTTTACCCGCGACGACCGCCGTCAGATAAATAAATGCGGGGACCAGAAAAGACGGACCCCAAGCCCAACGCCCGCGGAACAAGTTGTCCAGATAAACGGCGGCAGTGTAATCGGGATAAATCAGCGCCACCGCTAAAACAGCCAGAGCGGTCATTCCCAGCAGCGGCTGATAATAGGGCATCCGAAAAATTCTGGCCAGTCCTACGGTGGTGAAATAAAAGCGCAAACTAAGGGAGAAGAGGACGATCGTTATCCATACCAAAATAAAAAGGAATTCGATCCGTTGGTAAAATCGGCCGAAATAGATCGACCGGGCCATCTCATAGAAGGGATAAGTATGTTCCGCGGCCACCGGCGGCGGGAAGACCATTTGGGTGGCCAGCATCGCGCCGGTTAAAAGAACGGTGGCCGCGGCGATCAGAATCAGTCCGGTTTTGAAAGGATTCAGCTTCGGCAAAGACGGGGCCAAGAATCCCAGAAAGACCAGTTCGCTTAGGATCGAGGCACGGAAAAAACCGTTGATCATCAGCTTACTAATGCCAGGACCCCAGAGGGGCGCCAGATAATTGGGGTTCATGTTGCCGAGTTGCAGCAGAAAAAGGCCGATTCCTCCCGCCAATAAATAAGGGGTAATCAGCGCGGAAACCCTGGCGACACTTTCCAAACCCCAAACCGACGGCAACAGCATGATCAAGGTAATGGTGATGATGATTACCGCTAAGGGAATCATCGGCATAGCGGTTCCGATCACGGTTTCCGCTATCTGGCGCAACAGCAGGGTGGTGCTGATCAAGAAATATAGGACCATTAATCCGCTGAGGATTTTACCGATGACCGGTCCGGTCACATTTTCGGCGATCGCCGCCAGATCCTCGCCGGGGAATCTTTTGAGTAAGGCCGCCAGCGGCAAAAACCACAAAAATGCCGTCAGACATCCCAAGAAGACTCCGAGCCAAGCGGCGGAATAGTTTTCTTGAATGATTCCGGTGGAAAAAGAAAGATAGATCTTGGCCAGGGTCGGCCATAAGAGGACCGTAACCGTTTCAAAAGTCCCGAAACGTCCTCCTCTAATCATTTTTGGGCGCGCTCCCTTCCAAATCTCCAAGCGTTTTTTCCGGTTGCGATTGGTCCGTTTTCCAAGTTTGGGGTTTCTCCGGTTTTTTCCTAGAGCGTAAAGCATCGAGAAAATCCGGGCGTTTATCCCGGCTTGCGAGGGGTTTAATCAAGATAATATCGCCGCTGCGCCGGGTGAAGGGCCCAATCGGCGCCAACATGGGCACGCCGAAACTTTTCTGTTTGGCCAGGAGATGGAGATGAATGAAAGCCCCGAAGGCGATTCCGATAAAGCCGAATAGAAAGGCGATTAAAGTATAAAAGTAACGAGTCAGCCGGAAACTTAAAGAAGTCGAAAATTCGGGAATCAGAAAACCGGCGATGCCGGATACGGCGATTACCAACATTAGGACCGGATTGACAATACCGGTAAATGCCGCCGTTAAACCGAGAACGGTCCCAACCACTATCGTCAGCGGCGCGGCCATATTCCGGGGGCCGCGGAATCCTGCCTCGCGTAAGACATCGAAAATGAATTCCAAGAGTAACACTTCAATGATGGTCGGCAGCGGCGCTTGTTGCTTAATCGTCACTAAAGCGATTAAAACATCCGTTGGCAGCAATTCCGGTTGATAAAGATTGGCGGCCAAATAAAAAGCAGGTAAGAAAAGGATCAAAAATGCCCCTAGAATTCGGATTAATCGTAAATAAACGGCATAGGGCCAACGGACGCTATAGTCCTCCATCGAATGAAGCTGGCCGATTACGGTTATGGGCATCGCTAGAGCCATCTGGCTTCCATCCACCAGTACGGCTACCTTTCCTTCATCTAAGGCCGCAGCGATCCGATCGGGGCGTTCGGTGGATAAGATTTGGGGATAGAGATGCCGGCTATTATCCTCAATCAATTGTTCCAACATTCCACTGTCCGTGAGATGGCTGAGGTTAATCCCGTTAATGCGCCGTTTCACTTCCGCCGTCAAACGGGGATTGGTAATGCCGTTTACGGATAAGATGGCGCAGCGGGTACGGCTCATTGAACCGACTTCCACCGTTTCTACGGTTAAAAGATTACTGCGGAACCGTTTTTGCACCAAAGCGATATTGGTCGCCAAATCTTCGGAGAAACCTTCTTGAGGACCAAAGACAACCCGTTCGTTTATGGCTTCGGCCACCGGACGATGAGGCGCTTGGCCCGTTCCGGCCATAATGAATTTTTTGGCGCCCGGGATTAAAATCAGACTCCGGCCTTGCCCAAGTTGGTTGAGGCCGTAGCGGATATCGTCGGAGACTTGGGTCCGGTTGGAGGAAAGAGCGGTTAAAACATTTTCTAAGTCGTATTTTGAGATTTTACTAAGCGGCTCTAAGATCAGGGCCGAGTGTTGCCCGGGATCGATTAAATATTGGCAAAATAAGATTACTATTGTAGACTTGCCGGTTGTAAATCGGCGTTGGCCTAAAATTTGGTTGTCGGGTCCTCCGAAAAAACGGATGAAATTAGCGGCGTCCCGATGAGGATCCCCGGTTAACTCCCAATCCGGGCGTTCATCTAAGGCGATAGGTCGGTTTAAGATTTGATCCGGCTCCCGTTTCCGTCCCTCGCCGGTTTCCTCCGGTTCATCCCAGGCCAAGACGAACTCCGGTTCGGCCATTGGTTCTTTAAATTGTAAAAATTTTAAGATTTGGGCTCCGATGGGCATCGTTGTTATCTCCATGATTATTATTGGTTAAAGGTAAACGATCTATGCGTGGTTTGGCGGTTCGGATGTAGGCCGGACTAAAGATCTTTTATTGACTAAATTTTGGTAATAGTATATATTAAGTATATACGAAAAGTAGGCGTTATTTTGTGTCGGTGAAACTTCAGAAATAGGGATCCTACATCACCATCCCACCGTCCACATTGACAACCTGTCCGGTAACATATTTTGCCAAATCGGATACTAAAAACAAGACGACATTGGCGACATCCTCCGGGTTGCCGGGGCGATTCATAGGAATCTGGGACAACAATCTTTGGGAGGCTTCTTCCGATAACACGTGTGTCATATCGGACTTGATAAATCCCGGAGCGATGGTGTTCACATTGATCCCCTGTTCCGCCAATTCCCCGGCGGTGGTTTTATTTTCCGTTCCTCCTAAAGAAGGAGTTGTTTCTTCTCCTAATTTACCCTTTAAAAAACATCCTTTCGGCAGTTGCGGAATATTATGGAAAATGATATAAAGATATAAAACATTAGAAGACCGGTAAAGAAAATTCAAAGATAAAGGAGTACCAGATGAAAGGTTTTTTGTTGGGGCTGGCCAACGGCACGGTCTGCCTCTCTACTTGTGCGCCGGTTCTAGTTCCCTATCTGCTTGGTCAAGGGCAGACGGTACGACGGAATTATCTTGACTTGGGCCGGTTTTTAGCCGGACGGTTGCTGGGGTATTTAATCCTTGCGGTGTTTGCCTGGGGGCTAGGTTTGTTGGTTGAAGAAAAGGACGTTTACCGGGAGTTGCTCTTCGGTGGTTCCTATTGCTTGCTGGCGGGATTATTGATTTATTATAGCTTCCGGAAAACTCCCAAGCTTTGCGCGGCGGAGAATGCTAAAGGAATTTTGCCGGGATTCGTCACCCGCAGTTCTTTATTACTCCCCTTCGCTTTAGGTTTGTTAACCGGTTTGAATCTTTGCCCCCCATTGTTATTGGCCTTCACCAGCGCCGCATCCGGCGACGGTCTCTGGTCCAGCCTGCTCTTTTTCGCCGCTTTTTTCTTGGGCACCTCGGTCTTTTTCATTCCTATTCCTTTCATGGGGCTGATTAAAGGAAAGGAAGGGGTAAGAACCGTCGGGAAAATGGCGGCCGGCCTCATCGGCGCTTATTATTTTGGGATGGGGCTCCTAATTATAATCGGAGGTGTTCATCAGTTATGAGTAATTTGGAAATCGGCGAAAAGGTAGTTGAACCGGTCGCCCGGAAACCATGGCGGACATTTTTGACGGTCTTACCGATGCTGCTCTTCTCTTGGATGATGCTTTCCCAGGGAAACGCTATCGATACCGAGCCGTTAAAGCTCGTTCCGCTACTGGTCGCATATATCTTTGTTAATACCATCTTCATTTTGATGGTTCATACCGGCAAGACCGACAAATATCGTTCGATATTATTCGTTACTTATGCGGTCTGTTTTGTAATGTCCTTCATCCCCAATTTGCTTGAAGTTCGCGGCAGTAACGTTTATA
>JAAYHS010000140.1 GCA_012735315.1 Bacillota bacterium
CCTGAAAAGGAGCATAATCCCTATATTTTTACCATTTTTTAAGACCAATTTTTTATACTGATATTTTGTTGTCAAGGTTCGATAAATCAAGGTTTTTATGATTTACTTGCCGGATGCAAGTTTAAATTAATCATCGACCAATCATCAGCTTACCGAGATCGAATGAATCTTATCGGAAACCAAAGCCTCATGCCAAACTTCATCCATGGACTCCACCATCTCGATCTTAATCTTCCGAGTCACATTAGCCGGGATCTCTTCCAGATCCTTAGCGTTCTCTTTCGGAACCAGCACCTTTTTGATCCCGCTCCGGTTGGCGGCCAAGATTTTTTCTTTCAGCCCGCCGATGGGAAGCACCCGCCCCCGGAGCGTGATCTCACCGGTCATCGCCACATCCTTCCGAACCGGCCGGTTGGTCAAAGCGGAAACGATGGCGGTGGCGATGGTAATCCCGGCAGATGGGCCGTCCTTGGGAATCGCTCCTTCGGGAATATGAATATGCAGATCATATTTTTCGTGAAAATCTTCCTCGATCCCGAGTTCCTTGGCGCGGGACCGGATATAACTGAAGGCGGCCTGAGCCGACTCGCGCATCACTTCACCCAGCTTACCGGTTAAGATTAATTGCCCCTTGCCTTTCACCGGGGTAACCTCGATCATCAAAATATCCCCGCCCACTTCGGTCCAGGCCAATCCGGTGGCGACGCCGGTTTGATCGCTCTCTTCCGCCATATTATACCGGTATTTGGCAACCCCCAAATATTTGACCAACTTGGTCTTAGTCACCCGCACCGGTTTTTTCGAAGTTTTGACGATCTCCAAAGCGGCTTTCCGGCAGATGGTGGCCAGTTGCCGTTCGAGATTCCGGACTCCCGATTCCCGGGTATAGCCGTTGATCACCTGTCTGAGGATTGTTTCCGTTATCACCAGGTCTTCCTTTTCCAAGCCGTGCTCCTTGCATTGTTTGGGCAGCAAATGCCGTTTGGCGATCTCCAACTTCTCCTCCTCGGTATAACCGGAAATATTGATCACTTCCATCCGGTCCAAAAGCGGCCGCGGGATTCCATGATAGGTATTGGCCGTGGTAATGAACAAGACCTTCGAAAGGTCGAAGGGAACTTCCAAATAGTGATCCCCGAACATATAGTTCTGCTCCGGGTCCAATACTTCAAGCAAAGCCGAAGACGGATCCCCCCGGAAATCGGCGCTCATTTTATCGATCTCATCCAAGAGTACGACCGGGTTGCGGGAACCGGCCTGTTTCATTATTTGAATGATCTTTCCGGGCAAAGCGCCCACATAAGTGCGGCGGTGCCCCCGAATCTCCGCCTCGTCTCTTACGCCGCCCAATGAAAAACGGACGAACTTCCGGTTCAAAGCGCGGGCTACCGATCTGGCGAGGGAGGTTTTCCCGACACCCGGAGGTCCGATTAAACAAAGGATCGGCCCCTTCAACTCCTTAGTCAATTGGCAAACCGCCAAATATTCAAGGATCCGCTCCTTGACCTTCTCCAAACCGTAGTGATCCTCGTCTAAAATCGACTCGGCCACCTTCACGTCCAAACGGTCCTCAGTCAGCGTATTCCACGGCAAAGACAAGATCCAATCAAGATAATTCCGGACCACCACCGCTTCGGCTGCTAAAGGCGGCATTTTGGCCAAACGATCAATTTCTTTGAGAACCTTTTCTTCAATATCCTTTGCTAGCGTCAACTTGGACAGCCGGGAACGAAGCTCTTCGATCTCCGCGGTTCGCTCGTCGGCATCGCCGAGTTCTTTCTGAATCGCCTTGATTTGTTCCCGGAGATAATATTCTTTTTGAGTTTTCTCCATCTGTTTTCTGACCCGGAAGTGGATCTTGCGTTCCATTTCGAGGATCTCGATCTCTTTAACCAGAAAAGAACAGAGGAGCTCCAGCCGGTCATGGGCGGAGATCGCTTCCAAGATCTCTTGTTTCTCCTCAACTTTTAAATTCAAGTGAGAAGTGATAATGTCCGCCAAGCGTCCCGGATCTTCGATGTTATTGACCGACACCAATACCTCGGGCGGAACTTTCTTGCTTAATTTGATAAGCTGCTCAAACTGATACAGCACCGAGCGCATCAAAGCTTCGGTCTCATTATCGCTTTCACTGATCTCTTCAACAGCGGCGACCCTTACCTGATAATGAGGTTCCACCTGGAGATATTCGACCACGCGAATCCGGCGCAGACCTTCCACTAAAACCCGGATTGTGCCGTCGGGTAGTTTCAATAATTGTTTAATCTCCGCCAAAGTCCCAATCTCATAAATATCCTCTTGAGTCGGTTCATTAATCTTGGCTTGGCGTTGGGCGGCCAGCACAATCAAACGTTCATTTATCATCGCCTCTTCAAGAGCGCTGATTGATTTATCCCTGCCGACATCGAGCGGCACGACCATATAAGGAAAAACGATTACTCCCCGCAAAGGCAACAGAGGTAATATTTCTTTAAAAGAAGCGGCCTCACGTTTTTCCGATTTCAACTTCGGCTACCCCCTCAGATTTAATAAAAACATAAAGTAATTTTAACGAACATCCCGTGGTTAGACTCCCTAAACTTCTCTATCTGATAATAATCTCCTTTCAGCAAAAAATGGAGAAGAATCCGTAATTGCCTATCCCTATTTCAGGCCGTTAGCCTTGGTTAAAAGCGGTCAATTCCAGGCTGAGTTCTTCCCAAACCCGATAAGCTTCGGCTAATCTGGTTTCAACCGCCTCCAATTCTTGCGATAAGGATGCGCTCTTATTATAATCGGCATAAACCGCCGGGTCGCTTAAGAGTTTAGTAAATTCCCGCTTGTCATTTTCCAATTGTCCAATTTCAGCTTCGAGCCGTTCCAATTCGCGTTGTTTCCGTTTAAACTCCCGCTGCAGCGCTTTATTTTGCTCCCGTAGGAGTTGGACTTGATTCTTCGATTTGGAAGCCGCTTCCGTTTGGGCTTCGGAATTGAAAAGGCTTAGATAATCCTGAAAAGACGCGAATGGTATTAAAGATTTATTATATAAGGCCAAATACCGGTCGACAATCTTATTCAAAAAATAACGGTCATGGGAAACAACCAAAATTGTTCCGTCGAATTCGCTTAAAGCTTTCTCTATGGCCTCAATCGATTCCAAATCAAGATGATTGGTGGGCTCGTCCAAAATTAAAAAATTCGCCTTGGAAAGCATCAATTTAATCAAGTTTAAACGTCTTCGTTCCCCGCCGCTTAAAACGGACACATTTTTAAAGACATCGTCGCCGTAAAATAAAAACCGCGCCAATAAGGTGCGAGCCTCGGTATTGTCGAGATCCGCCATTCCCATAACCACATCGAACGGCGTGCCGGATAAACCGGAGTCGTCCGCCAGCTGTGGAAAGTAGCCGGGGTAAACCTCATACCCCAAGCGAATCCGTCCGGCATCGGGAGAATCCAACCCCAAGATCATCTTTAGCAACGTCGTTTTTCCGGCCCCGTTCGGTCCGATTAAGCCGATCCGCTCGCCATACTCCACCCGGAGTTCGATATTATTAAATAAAACTTGGTTCCCAAAACTCTTGGATACTCCTTCAAACACCAATACTTCCCTGCCGCCGGCCTCGTGTCCGGAAAATGAAATCTTTAGCGCCTTTTGCTCTGCGGCCGGTTTCGCGATCCGCGCCGCCTTTTGAAGGCGTTTTTCGATGCTGTGCGCTTTCCGTTTGCTTTTTTCGGAAGCGTCGGCCTCACGAATGAATTTTTCCTGCTTTTGCAAGTATTTTTGTTGGACTTGATAGGCCTTGGCCTGGGCTTGGAGGTTAAATTCCTTTTGGTTGCGGTATTCCGTATAATTACCGCGGTACTTAAGGCAATTAGCGGACGCCAGTTCATAAATTCCCCGGACCACCCGGTCGAGGAAAAGCCGGTCATGGGAGATAATTAAGATCGCGCCTTTAAACTTTTCCCGCAAGTATTCTTCCAACCATTCTATGGCCGACATATCAAGATAATTGGTTGGTTCGTCCAATAGCAATAAATCATAGGGAGCCAACAGGATCTTTGCCAAGGCCAACCGGGTCCTTTCGCCGCCGCTTAAGACGGCGGCGGGATCACCCCAGCGCTCCTTGGCGAATCCCAATCCCCGCAGAACCCCCTGAATCCTGCCTTCAATTAAAAAACCGCCTTTTTGCTCGTATTCCTCACTCAAATGATAGTGTTCCTCCACTAATGAGTCAAGCCGTTCCCGGCTGAGCGAGGGATCCGACATTTGAACTCGAACCCGTTCAATTTCGGCGTACAGCTTGTCCAATTCCGTAAAGAGGTTTCTTAATTCTTGGTAAACGGTAATTCCCGGTTCGAACTCCGGCTCTTGTTCCAAATACCCAATCCGGCAGTTTTGGGACTTCTGAATCCGGCCCCCATCGTAATCCTCGATGCCGGCCAGGATCTTCAATAAAGTGGTTTTTCCGCTGCCGTTACGGCCGACCAGCCCCCATTTCTCACCGGGATGAATCTCTAAATTCAAGTTTTGAAAGATCAGTTCCGCTCCGTAAAACTTGGTCAAATTTTCAACTTGAATAAGTGACATCAGGCTTCCGTCTCCCGACTTCCAAACTTCCGATTATTATTTAATGACTCCCATCCGGCGGATCGGCCAAAAACGCCACCAAGCTTCGCCTTTAATATTTTTAAGCGGGAGCGGCCCCCAATAGCGACTGTCTTGGCTATTATTACGATTATCGCCCATCACAAACACATGCTCATCGGGGATGATGAACGGACCAAACTCGCTGATCGGGGCCCGATCAGGAGTGATATACGGCTCCGGCAGCGGCTGGTCATCGATATAAACCACGCCGTTGTGAATTTTGATGATCTCCCCTGGTAAACCGATGATTCGTTTGACAAAATCGTCTTTAATACCGGCTTGAGCCGGGGGCTTGAAAATGACAATTTGATAACGTTCGGGTTCTTTAAACCAATAAGCGGTTTTATTCAACAAAAACCGGTCTTGAACTTGAATCGTGGGAACCATTGACGGTGAAGGGACAAATCGTGATTCAAGAAAAAAAGTCCGAATTATCAAAAATAAGATTACGGCCGGAACCACCACTTCGATAACGTCTTTTATAAACCGGGACATGGTGTATGATTCCGGAGCTTTGGATGAAGCGCGCGATGTTTTTGACGGTTTCTTCGGCATAATGTCACCTCGAATCTTTTTTAAAAGCGGAATAAATCCGGCGCTCTAAACCTGCTTGACTTGAAAAGCGTTTCATTATCAACCAGGATGCAGACGTAAGATTTCGGCAGGTCAATTATAACATATCGGCGGCTTAAAAAAAACTTTTTAAAGAAACGGTAATTTATAATTATCGCGGATCATTTCTGGCAAAAGACCCGCCCTGCGCCAGTTCGGATAAAGTGACCAACCGGTATCCTTTGCTGCGCAGTCCGGAAATGATCCCCGGAAGGGCTAAATGAATTTGTTTGCTGGAGTCGCTGGCATGACAAAGGATAATCGCCCCCGGAAAGACTCGTTTCAGGACCCGCTCGATCATGTATTCCGGCCCGGGGTTCTTCCAATCAAGGGAATCTACCGCCCAGATAACCGTTTCAAATCCCAATTCTCTGGCGGTGTCAATTACCAAATCGTCATAATCCCCGTTGGGCGGCCGGAAAAAAGGAGCGACTTTTTCGACAATAGCGGACAAATCTTGGTGCGCCTTGCTGATATTCTCTTTAACCACCGCTTTAGGGTACTGGCTCAGATTTAAATGACGGTCCCCGTGACTGGCGATTTCGTGACCTTTATGATAAATCTCCTTTACGGCCTCGGGATGCCTGACCGCCCAGGGACCGGATATAAAAAAACTCGCCGGTACTTGATGTTCTTCCAGCACCTTTAAAACCAACGGCCAGGTTTTCTCGCCCCAACTGATATCAAAGGTAAGGCAAACCTCAGGCGCTTTTTTCTTTACGTAAAAAATGGGCATCTCCCGGGCTAGTAGCCCCATCGTAGGCAAATCATCCTTGGAAATCATTCCGGTCCAATAACCCAAACCGAAAACTATCGATAAAAGCGCTATTAAGATGATGGTTCTTTTAATTATCAAAATTTTCATGGCGGTCCTTCACCCTCCCCTGATAAACTTATTCCTTGTTAGCGAGGGTAAGAACCGAATCGAACTTAAAAAAAGAATGGACCCCGCGGACGGGATCCATTCTCCTCAGTTTGGATAATATTACTTCTTGGCAACGGCGTCTTTTAAAGCTTTTCCAGCTTTAAACACCGGCACCTTACGCGCGGCAATTTTGATCTCAGCTCCGGTTTGAGGATTACGACCTTTCCGCGCCTCTCTTTTACGGACTTCAAAACTACCGAAACCAACTAATTGTACTTTCTCACCTTTAGACAAAGCTTGAGTCATGGCGTTAATGACTGCGTCAATGGCTTTGCCGGAATCTTTTTTAGTTAAGCCACTCTTCTCGGCAACTTTATCGATGAGTTCGGTTTTGGTCACTATTAATCACCTCCTTCCGAAAAAAGTGGAATTTTTTTCTTGGGCATCTTGGTTAACCTTGGTAAAAACTACTAGTAAGATTTATTCTAGATTTTTCCCCTATTTCCTGCTTTCCAAACCAAAAAATCATAACTTTTTTCAACCCACCACTGGGTTTGAAACATTTTCACAGCTAGAGGGGTTTTTAAACCTCTCTAAAGCCCTAAAAAATTATAAGTTCACACTTTAATATAGCCCGAAAGCCGGAAAATAGGCTTATTCAAATAAAACAAAAAATGGCCTTAATAGACCATTTTTACTGTATATCGAAAAATCAATTCGTTAGAGAATAATACAGATCAAACCGCCGCTTCCCTCGTTCAAAATCTTGGTCAAAGTCTCTTGAAGTTTCTCTTGAGCATTTTCAGGCATGCGCGTCAATTTCGCCTGGATTCCTTCCTTAACCAAATCATGCATTGACTTTCCAAAGAAATCGGTCTGCCAGATCCGGGAGGGGTCTTTCTCAAATTCACTGGTCAAGTACTTAAGGAATTCCTCCCCTTGCTTTTCAGTCCCGACAATCGGCGATATTTCGGTCATTATATCCACCTTGATCATATGAATCGACGGGGCGCTGGCTTTTAACTTAACTCCAAAACGATGCCCATGTCTGATTAGTTCCGGTTCAGCGAAGGTTAACTCATTTAATAGCGGTTGAACCACGCCGTATCCCTGACTTTTCACCTGTTGTAGGGCAACGGCTACTTTGTCATATTCCCGTTTCGCCACCGAAAGTTCCCGAACCAGGCGCATCAAGTGATGATCGCCGCCGATAGTGAAACCGGAAATCTCCTCCAAAACCCGGTAAAAAAGATCCGGCGGTGTTTCCATCGTAATCTGAACCGAACCGTCGCCTAAATTTAAGTAATCCAATCGAACATTCCGGACATCTTCCAATTGACGCAAGGAATTAACGGACGATTCCACGTCGCGCGCCAGGTTTATGCCGGAAACGGCAGCCAACGCTCCATTTTCAAACCGGGATCGGAGCCAGTGATCGCCGGCCAATTCCTCCACCCATCTTGGAAAATCGATTTTAATTTCCCGAACCGGAAACATATAAAGCAGTTCTTGGAGCACACTTTCAATATTCGCGGAACTCATTTGTAAACAGTTTACGGCCAAAACAGACGTCTGATATTTGTTTTGCAACTCGGCGGCCAATTCTTGGGTTTCGTAATCTTCCGGATGAGTCGAGTTTAAAATTATCACAAACGGTTTCCCCAAGGCCTTCAGTTCGTTAATCACCCGTTCTTCCGCCGGAAGGTAATCGGCTCTCGAAATCTCGGTAATACTGCCATCGGTGGTGATTACCAGCCCAACAGTTGAATGATCGGTGATCACTTTCGCAGTCCCCATTTCAGCCGCTTCCACAAAACTTACCGGTTCGGCCAGCCACGGGGTAAGCACCATCCGGGGACCATTGACGTCTTCATAACCAACCGCTCCTCCAACCGCATAACCGACACAGTCCACCAAGCGCACCCGGAAGTGAATGTTGTCCGCCATCTTAACTTCAACTGCCTCACTGGGGACAAACTTGGGTTCGGTAGTCATGATAGTCCGTCCGCTCCCGCTTTGAGGAAGTTCATCTTGGGCGCGTTCCCGATCATAAACATTACTAATGTTCGGTATAACCAACATTTCCATAAACCGTTTAATAAAAGTCGACTTCCCTGTCCGTACCGGACCGACTACCCCGATATAAATATCTCCACCGGTACGTTCGGCGATATCTTGGAAGATATCATACCTCTCCATCTGTTTCCCCCCTTTAATAATAATTGAAACTTATTGCTACTTTGTTTACTTCCATTGGAAATTCGGCGCTTAAAACGGTTATGAAATCGAAATCTTCGTCATCCGCAACTTGATTTAACAAAGTAGTCTATTTAATGGGAACTGAGTCACCCCCCCTTGGCGCCGCTGTCCATAATTAACAATATATATATATTGGTAGTCTACTCTCAATATAACTAATATTCCGAAGCAAGCCGATAAATCACAAAAATAAAGATCAAAATCGAGTAATTGGAAAAACAACTTAAAATCTTCCTTCAATTGAACCAATCAAAAAAGAGGCTCCTCCGGGAACCTCTTTTTATTCGGCGTTTAATAACCGCGTTCATTTCCAGGAATAAGTCGCGAAGACCACTTCTTCCATCTCATGGGTCTTCATCCGTCCCATCAGTTGACTGACGCCGTCATGGGGCGATAGCCCCTCAAATAAAATTTGATGCGTGATAAAAGTGATCGGCATTTCCACATTATTTCGTTTGGCTATTTGATAAGCCGCCTTGGTGGTGGCAACTCCTTCCACCACCATTTTCGTGGAAGCAAGAACTTCATCCAAGGTCTTTCCCTTGCCGATTTCTCGACCGGCCCAGGCATTGCGGCTGTGCTTACTGGCAGCGGTCACAAACAGATCGCCCATTCCGGAAAGACCGGAAAAAGTAGGCGACTGCGCGCCCAAAACCATGCCGAACCTGGCCATTTCGGCCAGCCCTCTGGTGATCAAGGCAGCTTTACTGTTATCACCAAAGCCTAAACCGTCGGAAATCCCGGCGGCAAGCGCAATTACGTTTTTAAGCGCTCCCCCCAGCTGCACGCCGATCCGGTCCGGGTTGGTATAAACTCTGAAAAACGGAGAAATTAACAAATCTTGCACCTCTTCGGCATATTTCAAGACCGGAGTGGCCACCACCGTAGCCGACGGAATCCTCCGGGCCACCTCCTCGGCGTGATTCGGACCGGACAAAGCGACAATTGCATTAGGGTCAACCATGGGCAGCTCTTTCGCCAATACGGAGGTTAACAACTCCAGGCTTTCAATATCGATACCTTTGGAAACGCTAATCACGATCGTTTCCGGTTTTACATAAGGGGCCATTTGTCTAGCTACACTCCGGAGATGCTGACTCGGCACCGCCGTAAATAGATATTTTTTCCCGGAAACCACTTCCTCCAGTGAATTACTGGCACGAATCAAATCAGGCAATTCCACGCCGGGTAAAAAGGTGTGGTTGATGTGCTGCTGATTAATCGCTTGAGCCACCTCGGGTTCGTAAGCCCACATTTGAACGGGGCGACCTTTGTCCGCCAAAACCTTTGCCAAGGCGGTACCCCAACCACCTGCGCCAATAATCCCAATCATCGTTTTTCAGCGCCCTTTCCTTTATTGTATAAAAACCGGTTCTCTTTTCCTTGCAACAACCTTTGGATATTGGCCTTATGCCTATATACGGCTAAAATAGCGATTATCAACGCAAAACCCAGTTTATAAGCGTCACCCGGGTAACTGTAAAAGACCGAAACCGGGTAAAAGATCGCGGCCAAAAGCGAGGCCACGGAGACATACCCTGAAGCCAAAAAGGAAACCACCCAAACCGGTAAAATCAATAACAGGCTCTTCGAAGTCAACCCGATGATAACCCCCAGCGAGGTGGCGATTCCCTTGCCTCCTCTGAACCTGGTGTAAACCGGCCAATTATGACCGATAATCGCCGCGATTCCGGTAAGGATCGCCAAATCAAAGCCACCGGTATTTTCAACTAAATTCCCCAGTAAAACGGCGATCACTCCCTTAAGGGCATCCCCGGCTAAAACTATACCGGCCCAGAAAGATCCCATCGCCCGAAAAACATTGGTTGCTCCGATACTGCCGCTGCCTTGGCCCCGTAGATCCACTTTTTTGAAAAAAGCCACGATGTCACCGGTAGTAACCGACCCAACCAGATAACTGAGAAACAAGACTAAGATTGCCTTTAAGAGAAGCACTTCCTTCACTCCCAGAAATAATAATATGATCATCCGAGGGGTTCATTGCTTTAACAGCTCGTCTCAATCACCCTTGGCCTTTAATTGAAACCGAAGCGGCGTACCGACGAATCCGAAATAATCCCGTAATTGGTTCTCCAAATAACGTTGGTAGGAAAAGTGCATGCCTTCCGGATCATTAACGCTAAACTGAAAGGTCGGCGGCTTTACTTTTATCTGTTTGGTATAATATATTTTCAACATTCTCCCCTTTACCGAAGGAGGTTGATGTAAAGCGGTAATCTCTCCGACAACCTGATTAAGCCGATTGTTGGAAATCCTCAAGGTATAACTTTCCATCACTTTATTGGCCATTATTAGAATTTTTCCTAGTCGTTGGCCGGTTTTCGCGGAAACGAACAACACCGGCGCATAATCAAGGAAGTGAAGTTCGCGGCGGATTTGTTCCTCGAACTTCGCGGCCGTTTCACTATCCTTTTCAATCAAGTCCCATTTGTTGACTAAGATGAAACAGGCTTTACCGGCATCCTTAATAATTCCGGCAATTTTCAAGTCTTGTTCGGTAATTAGCTCGGCAGCGTCCAATACCAAAATAACTACATCCGAACGCTCCACCGCCCGGATGGCCCTTAAAACACTATAATACTCCACCGCTTCTTCAACTTTCGCCTTGCGCCGAATACCGGCGGTGTCGACCAAGAGAAAATTACTTCCATTAACATGTAACGGAATATCGATCGCGTCACGGGTGGTACCGGGACGTTCGCTGACGATCACCCGTTCTTTCCCCAAGAGAGCATTCACTAAAGAAGATTTACCCACATTGGGACGACCGGCAAAAGTCACTCTGATCAAATCGTCTTCCTCGGCTTCCGGCTCCATTTCAATCCGGGACAGTGCCAATTCCAATAAATCTCCGATATTTAAACCGTGTTCGGCCGATATCAGAACCGGTTCTCCCAGGCCCAAACCGTAAATCTCGGGATCGGGAGTAGCCGGATGGGATTCAATTTTATTGACCGCCAAAGCAACCGGTTTTTTGGTTTTACGGAGTAATTCGGCCACTTGATAATCGGAAACGGTCAAAGGTTCCCGTCCATCAACCACCATGATCACCGCGTCCGCCTCTTCCACGGCTAATTCTACTTGTTTCCGGATCTGGGTTTGAATCGGGTCCCGCTGATCAGTCAATCCTCCGGTGTCAACCACTAAAAACTCCCGATTCAGCCAATTACTCTTAGCATAGAGCCGGTCCCTGGTAACGCCGGGAGTATCTTCAACAATCGCCAACCGTTGTTTAACGATCCGGTTAAATAAAGTCGACTTCCCCACATTAGGCCTGCCGACTATGGCTATTACCGGCCGCGCCAATCGTTAACACATCCTTTGTTTATGATCCAATTCAACCAAGCCGAGGCTCGCGTGGGAACAACCGCCACCTTTTTAGGTCGACAAGCCTCGCGCAACTTGTCCATGGTTATTCCGTCCAAGAACAAGGATTCTCCTTGTTTCAAAGTTATCTCGGGAATTAAATAGAGGACTTCCCCCGCTTGCCGATGGTTTTGAATCGCCGCAATCAGATCTCGGCCGCTTAATAACCCGGTAACCGTGACCGATGGGCCAAAAAAGCGATTCGGCGCCGTGAGAATCTCTAATCCAAGTTTGGGGAAGCGCTCTCTAAAAACCCGTTTCACTTCCTCCCAAAGCCTGGCTGTGGCTTTTCCGGTAACGATCACCAGTTGTTGATCGATATTTTGTAATAATGAAGATACCCGCGGCAGCGATTCGTACAAATCCTCCAAAAACCAACGGATTAAACCGACTCCGTTATCAAGCTGCGGATATCCTTCATACTCGGCTGCGGATGGAAAGGTTGCTTCCGCTATAATATACCATTCATCGGCGGCAAATACAAACCTGGATTTATATTTTTTGAAAAAAATTTGTTGATAACGATGTATCGTTTCGATAACCTCTCGGGCTTCTCTTTTGTTAAAGGGCCGTAATTGATAAAGCCTTTGCCGGTGGCCGGTCAACCCCACCGGCACGATCGCCAAAGAGAGCACTTGAGGCCGGAGCGCCGCCAAATCCTGAATGGTTTTTTCCAAAATTGGGCCGTCGTTAATTCCCGGACAAATAACCGCCTGGGTATGGAGAGTGATTCCGGCCGCGGCCAACCGCTTTAATTGGTCGATTATCGGAACGCTTGCTTTGGAGCCTAACAATTTTTGACGCGTCGGCGGATCAGTGGCATGAACCGAAATATACAACGGACTTAAATGTAACTCTTCGATTCGCTCCCAATCCGCCGCGGTCAAGTTGGTCAAAGTAATATAACTGCCTTGCAAAAACGAAAGCCGGTAGTCATCGTCTTTCACATAAAGGGTGGGGCGTTGACCGGGCGGAAGCTGGTTTACGAAACAAAAAATACAATGATTGTTGCAAGTTCGAATGCCGTCGAAGACAACCGAGTCAAATCCCAAACCCAGATGATCCTCCGGTTCTTTTTCGATCTCGAACTCCATAAGATCTCCGGACTGCTTCCGGATTTTCAAATTGACAAGCGTTTCAGCGGTTAATCTTAAATAATCGATATAGTCAACCGGTTTAACTCCGTTAATTTCCAGTAAGCGATCTCCCGGTTTCAACTGAAGTTCGGCGCCGATACCTTCGGGGTCAACTTGAACGATTAAAACTCCTTCGGTCGTTGTCATCTGAATTCCTCCCCGGAATTGGTATCAATTCGCTTTCATTATTCATAACTCCTCCCTTTTTTCCGCAAAAAAAGTGATCTCCGCGCCTTCGCTTTGCAAAATAGTCTTAATTTTACCGCTGAGTTCAGCGGCGACTTCCATGATCGCCACTACCCTGTTCTTTTTCAAATCCGCAGCGGTTAATTCCGGGTTAACCGCCGGCCAATGATTATACCGGTTAACGTCATCCGGCCGAAAGCTTGCCGCCAGAAAAACTTTTCCAAGACCTTCAATCTCCTGTTCCTTTAAAACCGGCCACTGGGTTTCACGGCGAGTAACCGGAGAATCCAAAAAATGTTCATCCGCGAATTCATACCGGGCGGCGCCGGGATCGACTCCGGGTTCACTGGAAGCAAGTACGACTATCTCGGCCCGGTTCCAACTCGCTTTCTTGATTCGACCCACCGCTGCTTTAGCGTTTTCAAGTCTCTCAAAAGAAGCATAAATTCTCGGCATATTTCCTCCTTATTATCAAAAAAATTCAAAGTGATGAACAGCCTAATGTCAAGGCTTCCCTATTTTCCGTTCCCTGCTTAAGTAAGTTCGATTTCCTTTGCCGGTTTTAATTGTGCCCATTTTAAATCGAAAATTACCGGGGCGGCGCTTCTTTTTCCGCTATCTTTTTGATATAAAATAACTTTGAATCCAATCATTAGCTTTTTTAGGGATATTTTACCCGCCGGGAAGTCGAATACTTGCATACCTGCTGGAGAAGATATTAACGGATTAATTTGGGCGAAGGGGGTGAAATAAATGGATTGGCTAAGAACTATCGTAAGATTCATCGTAGCGGCGCTGGTATTGATGCTTATCGGAGTGATTGTCCCGGGTTTCAAAGCCATTGGATTTGGAAGCGCGCTTTTGGCCGCATTGGTAATCGCCGGAATCAGTTATTTGATCGAACTGGTCCTCGGACGCGATATTTCACCTTATGCCCATGGAGTAGTGGGTTTCCTGGTATCAGCGGTGGTAATTTACATCACTCAATTTATCGTCCCCGGAATGTCGGTTTCACTGGTTGGCGCATTATTAGCCTCTCTGGTGATTGGTTTAATTGATTTGTTTGTACCCACCAAAGTAAAATAAAAACGCTAAAGTTTTAAAATTTAACAAGAGGCTGCTTGAGAAGGTAGCCTCTTGTTGATATTCGCCAATCCCCGCCCGCCGGGATGCGTGAAAACCGCCTCACCCCCCCACGCTGTCCGATCATTCTTAGTTATTCAACAGCAACGTCCCTCTCCGCGAACGCAACTGATTCTGAAGGTTCGGAGAGGGACTGCATGCCTGATTCGTGGTTTTTCGTTTTGCAGTCGGATTTACGCCACAGATTAAAATGCGCGGTAGGCTCCGAAGCACCACGGATCCCGGTAAAACCGGGCTTTGGAATGATTTTTTATTACTAGCCGTGGGTTTTAACCCGCGGCGGGCATCCATTATTCGTACTCGTGCTCGTGCTCAGCGAAGCGGTGCTCGTAATCGTCTTTTATGATGCGCGCCACTTGAGAAATAAACCGATTAAAACAAAGCCAATTGCGCGGACTCCGACATTCCATCCAAAGAACCGTGTTTCTGTAAAACCTCGATTACGGCTGAACTCAAGCGGGCCCGGCTCTTTAAATCCTCGATCGACAGAAAAGCGCCCTCCTCCCGCGCCGCCGCGATATACCTGGCTGCGTTGTCTCCCAACCCCTGAAGGGAGGCCAAGGGCGGCAGCAGACCCTGATCGGTAATGATAAATCTTTGGGGATCGGATTTATAAAGATCCACCTTTAGAAACCGGACTCCCCTTAGCATTGCCTCCAAAACCAATTCGAGGATCGTCTCCAAATTTTTCTCTTTTTGGGTGGCGTCATTCCCTTTGAGCCGGATTTGCTCCAAGGCTTTCTTTACCGCCTCTTCACCGTGAACGACCAGTTCGGCGTCGAATTCATCGGCCCGCACGCTGAAATAAGTGGCGTAAAAGGCCAGCGGATAATGGACTTTAAAATATGCGATCCGGAAAGCCATCATCACATAAGCGACCGCATGCGCTTTGGGAAACATATATTTGATTTTCCGACACGAATCAAGATACCAGTCGGGAAGATCATGGCTTTTCATGATTTCGACGTCTTCAGGCTCCAGCCCCCGGCCTCTTCTGACTCTTTCCATGATTTTAAAAGCGGTTTTGGGCGGGAGACCCTTAAAGATCAAAAAATTCATAATATCGTCACGGGTGGAAATAACCTCCGCCAATTTGGCTTTGCACGTTTTGATCAATTCCTGGGCGTTGCCGAGCCAAACCCCGGTTCCGTGTGATAACCCGGAAATATAAATCAGTTCCGAAAAAGTGGTCGGCCGGGTTTCGGACAACATCTGACGGACAAAACCCGTCCCAAACTCCGGTATCCCTAAAGTTCCCAAATCAAACCCGAGGCTCTCGGCGGAAATTCCAAGGGGCTCGACTGTTGAAAAAAGCTTCATGGTCTCCGGATCATCCAAAGGAACCGTTCTCGGGTCAACCCCGGTCAAGTCATGCAACATTCTGATCACTGTGGGGTCGTCATGCCCGAGGATATCGAGCTTGACCAACCGCCCCTCGAGAGCGCTGTGAAAATCGAAGTGGGTGGTAATCCATTCCGCATTGCGATCATTGGCCGGATATTGAATCGGCGTAAAATTATAGATTTCCTGATCTTTGGGCACGACGACCATTCCGCCGGGATGCTGACCGGTGGAACGCCGGACCCCGGTACAGCCTTTTACGAGGCGGTTTATTTCCGCTTGTCTTAACTTTAACCCCTTTTCCTCCATATATCCCTTAACGAACCCGAAGGCCATCTTCTCGGCTAAACTGGTGATGGTCCCCGCTCTAAAAACATAACCCTTACCGAACAGCTCTTCGGTATAACGGTGAACCAGCGGTTGGTATTCTCCGGAAAAGTTGAGGTCGATATCGGGTTCTTTGTCCCCTTCGAATCCCATAAAAGTGGCGAACGGAATATCCTGGCCGTCTTTGATTAAAGGATGGCCGCAACGGGGGCAATCCTTGGCCGGCAAATCATATCCCGACCCAATCGACCCGGTTTTCATAAATTCACTATACTTGCAATCCGGACAAAGATAATGGGGCGGCAACGGATTAACCTCGGTGATCCCGCACATGGTGGCTACGAATGAGGACCCCACCGAACCCCGGGAACCCACCAAATAACCGTCATCCAATGATTTTTTCACTAATTTGTGAGCAATCAAAAATAAAACCGCATAACCGTGTCCGATGATACTCTTTAATTCCCATTCCAACCGGTCTTTGATCAGCTGCGGCAGCGGCTGACCATATAATTCCTCAGCCCGTTGGTAAGCCATTTTCCGGATTTCAAGATCCGCACCCGGGATCTGCGGCGGATAAAAACCTTCCGGAACCGGGCGGACATCCTCAATCTGATTGAAGACCCAAGTAGGATTGGTAATTACGATTTCCTTGGCCAGCTCCGCCCCTAAAAATTCGAACTCGTCCAGCATCTCCTCGGTAGTCTTCATATACAGTAATAATTCCCGGTCGGCGTCTTCATAGCCTTGGCCTATTTGCAAAATCCGGCGAAAAATCTCTTCATGAGGATGTAAAAAATGAACATCTCCCGTAGCCACAACCGGTTTCCCCAGTTGCTGCCCTAAACGGCATATTAAACGGATATGATCCCGTAATTCTTCGCTGGACTTCACTCTTTGGGAGTCGATCAAAAATTGATTATTGGATAAGGGTTGAACCTCCAAAAAATCATAAAAACCGGCAATCTCGATCAACCGCTCTTCCGGCGCCCCGTCGAGAATCGCTTGATAAAATTCGCCGGATTCACAAGCGGTCCCGATCAGTAAACCCTCGCGCAACTCCATCAACAACGAACGGGGAATCCTCGGATGCCTATGGAAATAACGGGTGTGCGAATCGGAAACCAAACGGTATAAGTTTTTGAGTCCGATCTGGTTCCGGACCAAGATTAACACATGAAAAGTTTTGAGGTGTTCGACGCGGGCTTCTTTAATTAAAGTATTCAAATCGGTTAACTTAGTAAAGTTTCTCGACTCAAGCCGTTCAAAGGCTTTCAACAAAATTTGAGCGGCGCACCGGGCGTCATCCACCGCGCGATGGTGTTGTTCCAGATTGATATCCAACTCTTTGGCGAGCACATTCAAACGGTAACTCTTCAAATCGGTCCATACCGAGCGGGCCAATCCCAAGGTGTCGAGAAAAACCGGTTCGAAGCTCTCTCCGAAAAAAAGCTGATGTTTGGCTTTGATAAAATTCACATCAAACTGGGCATTATGAGCCACCAACACCGATCCGGCCGCAAATTCCAGGAAGGCTTTTAAGGCGACTTCCGGCGCCGGCGCGTCGCTTACCATCTCCGGAGTGATTCCGGTCAATTTCGTGATTTCTTCGGAAATCTCTTTGCCCGGTTTGACAAGGCTTTTAAACTCCTCAATTATTTTACCGCCCCGGATTTTGACGGCTCCGATCTCCAACAAATCTTCCTTTTGGGGATTAAAACCGGTAGTCTCGATATCAAAAACCACATAAGCGGAATCGGCGATTGATTCCTCAACCGCGTTGACCACGATCGGAACCCCGTCGTCCACCAGATAACCTTCAAGGCCGTAAATCACTTTAATCCCGGCTTTTTGAGCGGCTTGATAGGCCTCGGGAAATGCTTGCGCCACGCCGTGATCGGTGACGGCGATCGCCGGATGGCCCCAGGCGGCGGCCAATTTAACGGCTTCCGCCACATCAACCGTTGCGTCCATGGCGCTCATTTTAGTATGCAGGTGCAATTCAATCCTTTTTTCCGGAGCCTGGTCGGTACGGGTAAAGATGGACTTGCCGGGTAAGATATCCGCAACCATCAAATTTAATTCCTTGGAATAAGAGTCAAATTGAAGATCGCCCCGGATCACCACCCAGGAACCTTCATGGAGAAGTTCCTCCAACGGAACGTCTTTACGGGGAAAAATCTTAAAACTAAGGGAATCGGTATAATCGGTAAGATCGCCCAAATAAAACTTTTTACCGCTCCTGGCGACCCGGGATTCGAAACGAAATATTTCCCCGGCGACGATCACGTTTTCCGTCTCTTCGGTCAATTGTTTGATGGGAACGGGCTCTCCGCTAAATTTTTTACCGTAGATGACCTCCTGACTTTGGGAAGTCCGGTTTTTCGGGGCCGAAGCGGGGCGGGCCACAGCGGCTAATGCTTGTAGTTCGGCTTCTTCTCGTTCTTTCCGCAATTGCTCCTCAATCATCGGTTCGCTAAAAACCCCCACCGCAAAACCGAGGTTAAGCTCCTCCAGCAAGATACTCCCGAATATTTCCTTCAATTCTTCGGCGCGCCGGCTCAAATATTCGACCCCGGCTTTGTTCCTGACCAAGATCTCCACATTTTTAGCGCCGGTTATCTTGTATTTAGCCTCATTCAACCACCCGTTAATACCGGGGAATTTATTGCCCGCAGCCGCCAAGAGCCGATCCCAATTGCGCTCGAGCCGCTCATCAAGGGGAGGCAGGTCTTTGCGATAAATAAGTTTCAAGCTGACCCTGGAAGGGCCCAAGGACAAGGAACCGATTGCCTCCTCCAGTTCCCGGATCTGTTCCGGAGTCAATTCGTTTTGCGACAATAAGGTAATCCGCCAAGTCCCCTCGGCCGTATCAACTAAGATTTCTTGAATTTCGGCCTCTTCCAGTATAGGAGCGATCGGAAAAGAAAAGGAGATCTCTTCAATCCCCTGAAATACCTTTAATGAACGATTATCGGGTTTGATAACATATTGCTCGGCCATTACGCACCCCAGAATTATAATAGTGATCAGGAGTTGAGAAGTCAGGAGCCGGCATAAAGGCAGTGGTCAGCACAGCAGCCAGTGGTCGGCAGTGAGCATAAAAGCATCCGTCGGGGGTTGAGGAGTTAGGAACCGGTATAAAAGCAATCGTCGGGGATTGAAAAACAAACATAAAAGGGTGTTAAGATTTTTGATATTGAAGCTTAGCTTATGATCTTCCGACTCCTAGCTCGTCTCCAAATTACTGACTACTGACCACTGATCACTGACACCTGTCTCTTATATCCCGGCATTTGCCAGATATTCCTTCACCTTTGCCACCACTTCATCTAAGGGCCAACGTTCCTCGGCGCCGTTTTGACGGTATTTAACTTCCACTTCGTCTTGGGCCAGTCCCTTGGGACCGACAGTGATCCGGATCGGGATCCCGATCAAATCGGCGTCTTTAAATTTCACACCCGGTCTTTCGTCCCGATCATCCAGTAATACTTCAATACCGGCGTCGTTGAGTTTCCGGTAAAGATCTTCGGCCACCGGTAATTGAGCGGCGCTTACCGCTATGAGATGGACCTGAAAGGGAGCAATGGAGATTGGCCATTTGATCCCGTTTTCATCATAATGCTGTTCAATGGCGGCGGCCATCGTCCGGCTGACTCCGATTCCATAACAACCCATGATCATAAACCGGCTTTGGCCTTGAGCATCAAGGAAAGTAGCTCCCAACGCTTTGCTGTACTTGTCCCCCAACATAAAGATCTGACCGACTTCGATACCCCGGGCGCTACAGAGCCGTCCTTGGCAGCGCGGACATTGTTCGCCCGGTTTTACGGTCCTTAAATCGGCATAGGTAATCGCGGGGAAATCACGTGAGGGTTCAACATTAATGAAATGGTAGCCTTCTTGATTGGCTCCGACTACCGCCTGATGCATTTCTTTCACCAAATTATCGCCGAAAATTTTAATCTCGGGAATCAGCCCGATCGGGCCGACAAATCCGACGGGCAACCCGAATTGCTGATGAATCTCCTCCGGCGACGCCAAGTATAACTTATTGCCGCCGACCAGGTTTCCAAGCTTAATTTCGTTCACCTGATCGTCGCCCCTGACCAACACGGCCACATAACCCTGATCAGTTCCGTAAAAGAGCGTTTTGATCGTCTGTTCCGGTTTAATCTTTAAAAACGCGGCTACTTCATCAATGGTCTTTTGATTGGGGGTGGCCGTCTTTTCCAGTTCCCGGACCGGACCGGCGCCCTCCACTTTAACATCGGAGGTGGCTTTTTCAATATTAGCCGCATAATCGCAGCTATCGCAATAAACAATCAAAGCCTCGCCGTTCTCGGCCAAGACCATAAATTCCTGGCTGACGTTTCCGCCGATCGCTCCGGAGTCGGCTTCCACCGCGCGAAATGTCAAACCGCAGCGGGTGAAAACCTTGGTGTAGGCCCGGTACATCGCCTGATAGCTCTCATCTAATCCGGCCTCGTCGACATCAAAGGAATATAAATCCTTCATAATAAATTCACGGCCGCGCATCAAACCGAACCTGGGCCGGATTTCATCACGGTATTTATTTTGAATCTGGTAGAGTCTTAAGGGTAAATCACGGTAGGAACGGACATCGCCCTTAACGATGGTAGTCACGATCTCCTCATGGGTCGGCCCGAGGCAAAACTCCCGCTGATGGCGATCCTCCAGCCGGAACATCTCCGCGCCGTAAACATCCCAGCGTCCGCTTTCTTTCCAAATTTCCGCCGGTTGAATAATCGGCAGCGCCAGTTCCTGGCCTCCCTCCCGGTCCATTTCCTCCCGGATGATCGTCATTATCTTTTTTAATACTCGTTGCGCTAAAGGCAAATAGGTATAAACACCCGCGGCCGATTTGCGAATCATTCCCGCCCGGAGCATTAATTGATGGCTGACGATTTCCGCTTCCGCCGGCGTCTCCCTCAAAGTCGGCGCAAATAGATTGGATTGTCGCATTAAAACTCCTCCAGTTATAAAGTTAAAAGTTAAAAGTTAAAAATCAAACGTGTAAAATCAATAGTCAATTTGCAAATACTTTTGTTATTATCTTTCTCTGTGTCTCTGTGGCCAATAATAATTTAGCCACGGAGACGCAGAGACACAGAGTTAACGAGATTAACGGGATTTCTTTATCAACTTGAGATTATCAAACAGACAGAACAGCTTAAATTAGCTTTTTCAGCTCTTCCTCCAACACCGAAAGGACTTCCGCTTCCGGGACCTTCCTCAGGATCTCGCCTTTACGGAAGATGAGAAATTCACCCTTGCCGCCGGCCACACCCAGATCGGCTTCCCTGGCTTCGCCGGGTCCGTTTACGGCGCATCCCATCACGGCGATCTTAATCGGCTTGTCGATTCCGGCGGCCATCCCTTCCACTGCTTGGGCCAATCTTTCCAAGTTTACCTGGCAACGGCCGCAGGTTGGACAAGATACCACCGTTGCTCCGAAGCGCCGCAACCCCAGGCTCTCAAGGATTACGCGCCCGGCCTCAACTTCACGGATAGGATCGCCGGTCAGAGAGACCCGCAGGGTGTCCCCAATGCCCTCCCATAATAAAATGCCGAGACCAACGGCGGAACGAATCGACCCCTTAAACCAAGTCCCGGCTTCGGTAATCCCGATATGGAGCGGATACGGGCATTGTTCGGCCAACAAACGGTAAGCGGCGATCGTCACCGGAACCGAGGAGGCTTTTAAGGAGATTATGATATCCGTAAAATCGGCCTCTTCCAATAACCGGACATGCCGCAAAGCGCTTTCCACCATAGCCTCGGGAGTGGGGCCGGCATATTTGGCCAACAAGTCGCGTTCCAAAGAACCGGCGTTGACTCCGATCCGAATTGGAATGCCGCGTTCTTTAGCGCGGTTGGCCAGTAGTTTGACCCGGGAACCGGCTCCGATGTTCCCCGGGTTGATGCGTAACTTGGCGATTCCGGAATCGATCGCCTCCAAAGCCAACCGGTAATCGAAATGGATATCGGCTACCAGCGGAACCGGGGAATTAGCGACAAAATACCGTAAATTGGCGGCCGCCTCCCGGTCGGGCACGGCCAATCTCACGATTTCACAACCGGCTGCGGCGAGAGCCTTGATCTGTTCCAAAGTCGCTTTTTTGTCCCTGGTGTCGGTATTGGTCATTGATTGGACGCTGATCGGATAACCGCTTCCGATCATTACCGGGCCCACCGCCACCGGCCGACAAAAACGGCGCGACTGTTTCTGATAATCGGTGGTCATCATTCTTTTAAGATTATACCATTCATCTTAGGAGAAGTTAAGGCTGGTTTCGGAAATTTTTATACTTTTATAGAGCCGATACCCAAACAAAACCGGGATTAAGAGCATCCCGGTTTCTTAAAATATAGACATAATCGGAACGAACAGAATTATTATGACCAATCGGAAATCCCTGAAACCGCGGCCGCTTCAAAGGTACATCCGGACAAACCTTAAAATATCGTTATAGGTGACCATTACGCCCAAAATCAGCATTGCCAGCAACCCCACCATTTGAGCGGCGGCCTTTTGCTCCGCTGAAAACTCCCTCCGCAATAATTTTTCCAACAAGAGAATTACGATCCAACCTCCGTCCAACAAAGGCAACGGAATCGGCAACATATTAAACACGAATAAAAACAGACTGATCTGAATCAGTAAGAAAAACAGATGATAGAGAGGCAATCCGGAACTCCGCTCGATAATGGTCACCATTCCCAGCGGTCCCATCACTCCTCCTTTAAAAGCCAAAGAAATTATTTGCCAGAATGATTTGAAAAATTGCCAAATGAATTCCCCGGTGTAGACAACGGCGATTTTAGCGGCCTCGCCGATCGGCAATCTTTCATAATTGACCATCGGGCTGATCCCAATCTGATACCGCTGATCAACCGGGTTGAAAAACGGAGTGATCTCCTTTTCGATTATCTGTTCCTGACGTTCGATGGTTAATTTAAGCGTTTTTCCCTTGGAGTCGCCGACTATTCGCGGAATATCCATCCATTCCTTTACCGGTTCGCCGTCGATGGCGATGATCCGGTCACCGGTTTTGAGACCCGCTTCGAAAGCGGGAGAACCGGGAGAAGCCTGTTCGATAACGGGCGCCGGGCTTTTGATGCTGCTTGGAAGTCCCACAAATGCCGCCATCAAAAAGATTAACACCACTGCAAGCACCAGATTGGCGAAAGGTCCGGCGCCAATTACCACGATCTTTTTCCAGAGAGGCAAATGATTAAAGGATTCCTTGGGGTCAACCGGGGGTTCTCCCGGTTCGCCCTCCAAAGCGATATCCATTCCGGCGATTTTACAAAAACCTCCCAGCAGTATCCAACGGAAGGAATACTGCACGCCTTTCCAATTGATTTTCCCGATTAAAGGTCCGAACCCCACTGAAAATTCGTGCACTTTGACACCAAAAAGACGGGCGGAGATAAAGTGACCGAATTCGTGAACCACCACTAAAAAACTTAACAATAAGAGTGTTTTCCAAATTGCGTTAAAATCAAATCCCCCCAAGAAATTTCCTCCCTTGCTCGATTATTTCGTTGGCCTGAAGCCGCGCCCAGGAATCAACGGCTAATATTTCTTCCAAATCGGGAGCCGCGGCGAAACTTTCCCGGTGATAGCGGGCCACTACTTCGGAAACCACGCGAATGATATCGACGAATCTTATTTTACCCTTTAAAAAGGTTTTAACCGCTTCTTCATTGGCCGCATTTAAAGCCGCCGGCAGGCTTCCTCCGAATCGTCCCGCCTGATACGCCAACTCAATCGCAGGAAATAGTTTCGAATCAACCGGCTGAAAGTTTAATTGAGCGCCCTTTAAAAGATCCAACTTGGGAAAAGAATTGGGCAAATGTTTCGGATAAGTCAACGCGTATTGAATCGGCAGCCTCATGTCGCAAAGCCCCATCTGAGCCAAGTGGGAACCGTCCGCCAAAACCACCAGCGAATGAATGATGCTTTCCGGGTGAATCACCACGTCGATCCGGTCGAACTCCAATCCGAAAAGCCAATGAGCCTCGATAATTTCCAAACCTTTGTTAAACATGGTGGCCGAATCAATGGTAATTTTCCCGCCCATATCCCAATTCGGGTGATTTAAAGCCTGTTCCAGAGTCACCTTCTCCAAATCCTCGGGACGATACCCCCGGAAGGGACCTCCGGAAGCGGTTAAAACTAACCGTTCGACATCGCCGGGGCTTACTCCTTGCAAACATTGAAAGATGGCGCTGTGCTCGCTGTCAACTGGGATTATTTTAACGTTATTGCGAAGCGCGGCCGGCATAATAATCGAACCGGCCGCCACCAAGGTTTCCTTATTCGCCAGCGCCACCCTTTTTCCGGCGTTAATCGCCGCCAAGGTCGGTTCGATCCCCACCGCTCCCACAACCGCCGTTAAAACCAGATCAACTTCGGGCAATGCGGCAACCTCTTTCATGCCTTCGATCCCCGTTAAAACTGTCGGTTTGATGCCGGAGAGCAGTTCTTGAAGTTTCGCAATCCGGTGCGCCGAATCGATTACCAGATATGAAGGCCGATATTTCCGGGCTTGTTCGGCCAGGAGTCGGATATTTGATCCTGCCGCCAGAGCCTCCACCTTAAAAAGTTCCGGGAATTCATCGACGACCTCCAAGGTTTGGCGTCCGATGGAACCGGTTGATCCTAATAGCGTTATTTTTATTGCCATATTTTCACCCGATGATCGTTATGATATCGTCGCTGATAATTCTTTCATCGACCGCCCGGCTTTGATCGACCGGATGACGGCCCGAAGCGTTATCACTAAAATCGGTCCGAATAAAATTCCGGCTAACCCGAAAAGTTTGATGCCCAAATATACTAAAAAAATTACCGCCAACGGATGAATTCGGAGATTTTCGCCCAGCAATTTGGCTTCCCCAAGTTGCCGCAAGAATAACGCTAAAAAATAAAACAGGAACAGCCACAGCGCTTGCTGGTATTTTTGAAACAAGCAAAAAATGATCACTAACGGCAAAAAAAGCAATCCCGGACCGATCACCGGAATAAAATCCAACAACCCGGCCAAAAACCCGTAAGCGATCGCCCCGGGAATTCTTAACAACCAAAAAATTAAAACCGTCAAACCAGCGGTTAAACCGGCCAATAAAATTTCGGTTCGGATAAAACTAAAAAAAGCGGCGATCACTTCCTCTTTTACTTGGATGGTAAGGGGCCGCCAATCTTGAGGCATTATTTGATAAAATAATCCGCTGAAAAATAGTTTATCCCGACTGATAAAAAAAGCGGTCACCCCGCCTAAACTCAAAGCCAACACTACTCCGGGGAAAGCGGGAACCAAGTTAATAACCTTGAGCGCTACTGAGCGAAACAGTCCCTCGAGTGCGCCCGGCTGGACCAAATAGCTTTGAAAAAAACCATCCGGGATTTGAAGCTGAGTTTCCAAAAAAGCGGACAATCCTTGAGCCAAGCTAAGTAATTTTGCGGTTAAAACCGGTATTTTCGGAAGAATCCTCACCGCTTCCCGGTAAGAAACTAAAAATACGACCCCGGTAAAAGCCAAAATTGAACAAAGGGTGGTTGTCAAGACTAAAACCACCGCCAATTTGCGATTGATTCCCCAAACCTTTTCCGCTCTTTTAAGCAGCGGTTCGATAAGACAAGCCAAAAAAATTCCCATCAAGAACGGGGTCAATATCGGAAAAAGGTATCGAAAACCCAACCATAAACCCAAACAGGTTATGCCAATCCGGATAAAATCCTTGAAACCGTTATTCACCGTTAACACCGCTTGAAATTAAATAACTAACCGTCGGACCGACTTTTCTTAAACTTGGTCATTCAAAAAAATCAAGCTTACCGCCCCGATGCTCGACTCCGGTTCCAATTAGGTTTAAACACTTAAAAAATATGGTTTAAAATAGATTACGACGTAATATACTACCGGCGCGGTAAGCAGCAAACTGTCAAAACGGTCTAAAACCCCACCGTGTCCGGGCAAAAAATAACCGGAATCCTTTACGCCGGCATTGCGCTTAATAATCGATTCAATCAGGTCGCCGAACTGACCGGCGGCCACCACTAAAAATCCTAAGATTAACATTAAGATCATGTCTTTATCGAAAAACAGCCCCAAAATAACGGCTATGATCAAACCTCCGGCGAACCCGCCGATGGAGCCCTCAATACTCTTTTTAGGACTGATTTTGGGACAGAGTTTATGTTTTCCAAAATTAATACCGATGAAGTAAGCGGCCGAGTCGTTGGCCCAGGTGACTAGAATGGCAAACAGAACATAAAACAGTCCGTCGATTCCCGGAATAAATCTTAACAATAAGATATATGCGAACATGAAGCCGATATAGACCGTTCCGAACAAATTGGCGGCGGCATTGATCAATCCTTGTTCGGGATTGCCCCTCGAAAGTTCGTTAATGAAAATAACGGCAAAGATTATTATCAACATCAACGGTAAAGTCCGTTCGCCGATCCACAACGCCTCGAAGGGGTTAATTCCGGTATTAGCGGAGCTTACATGGATTAATCCCAATAGAAACAAGGAACCGCCCAGCATCACTTGCGTTTGAGAGCGAATCTTTTGTTTTTTTAATAATTCGGCATACTCTAAAATACCCAGTGTAGTTAATAAACCAACCGCCAAGGTAAAAGGGAGTCTGCCAAAACCGATCAAGAATAATAATAAAGCTCCACCCAATACTCCCGAAATCAATCGTTGGATCATCGACCCTTTCCTCCTCCCTTGACTTGTCCATAGCGGCGTTCACGTCGGCTAAAAGATTCAAAAGCGGCCAACAGATGTTCTTTGGAAAAATCCGGCCAATAATGCTTGGAAAAATATAATTCGGTGTAAGCCGCTTGCCAAATCAAAAAATTACTGATCCGCCATTCCCCGCCGGGACGGATTAAGAGATCGGGATCGGGTTGTCCGGTGGTAAATAACCGTTTCGTAAAGTCCTCTTCTTGAAACTGTTCCGGATCTAGTTTACCGTCTTTAACCTGACGCAAAACACCCTTGATAGCCGCCAGAATTTCAGCGCGTCCTCCGTAGTTAATCGCGATGTTAAGGGTTAATAAGCGGTTGGCGGCGGTAAGTTTTTCGGCTTCCTCCATCAACGTTACCAATTCAGGCTTGAGGTTCTCTTTAAGTCCGATGAATCTGACTCTTATTTGTCTTTGATGAAGTTTCGGAACTTCGTTTTGAAGCGCTTCCAAAAAAAGGCCCATTAAATAGTCGACTTCTTCGGGTGGACGACGCCAGTTTTCAGTGGAAAAGGCATAAACTGTAAGATACTTAACGCCATATTCCAGACAGGTTTCCAGCAGATCACGCAACCGCTCCAAGCCGGCCCGGTGACCGGCGGAACGTGGCAAACCTCTTTTTTCGGCCCAGCGCCCATTGCCGTCCATGATTATCGCCAAATGTTCGGGAATTGTTAAAGCGCTCTGCTTCTTTTTCTTAAACCAATTTATGATCTTCATAATAAGCGGGAAGCCCTCCTTGGAAACGCCGGTAGTTGCGATGAATATGCGGAGGGAAGGTCCTTTAAACTTCCAAAATCTCCTTTTCTTTTTGAGCCAACAATTTGTCGATTTCAGCGATGTATTTATCGGTTAATTTTTGAATATCCTCCAAACCTCTCTTTTGTTCATCCTCAGTTATCTGGCCCGCTTTTTCCAAGTTCTTGATTTTATCGTTGGCGTCACGACGGAGATTTCGAATAGCCACTCTTTTTTCCTCCGCCTCTTTCCGAACCACTTTAACCAATTCTTTGCGGCGTTCCTCGGTTAATTGCGGTATCGGCACCCGGATTACCGAGCCGTCGTTAACCGGATTTAAACCTAAATCCGCTTTTAAGATCGCCTTTTCAATGGCGGACAAGATCGATTTGTCCCAGGGCTGAACTACGATGGTTCGGGGATCCGGGACCGTAATCCCGGCGACTTGATTTAAGGGGCTGGGAGTACCGTAATATTCAACTACTACCCGATCCAAAATGCCGGCGTTCGCCCTCCCGGTCCGGATTGCTTGAAATTCTTTTTTTGTTGCTTCAATCGTCATCTTCATATGGCTTTCAGTTTCTTTAAGAAGGTCTTTAACCATAATCTCAATCTCCTCCCCTGACGAATGTTCCGACTTTTTCTCCTAAAACAATCCGTAAAATATTGCCTGGTTGGTTAAGATTGAATACCACGATTGGAATTTTATTATCCATACACAATGAAGTCGCCGTGGAATCCATCACTCGTAATCTTTGTTGTAAAACCTCCATAAATTGCAAATCCTCAAATCGAATGGCTCCGGGATCGACTTTAGGATCGGCGCTGTAAACTCCATCGACTTTTTTAGCCATTAAAATAATTTCGGCTTCAATCTCAGCCGCCCGCAATGCCGCGGTGGTATCGGTTGAAAAATACGGGTTTCCGGTGCCGGCGGCGAAAATGACCACCCTGCCTTTTTCCAAGTGCCGAATGGCTCTTCTTCTAATATAAGGCTCGGCGATCTGCCTCATGTCAATGGCGGTTTGAACCCGGGTAGCAATCCCGTGTTTCTCGAATGAATCCTGTAAAGCCAAGGAGTTGATCACGGTCCCCAGCATTCCCATATAATCAGAAGTTGCGCGATCCATGCCGGCTGCGCTCCCGGTGGCGCCTCTCCAAAAATTACCGGCGCCGACCACTACCGCGAGTTGTACTCCAAGGTCGACTACTTCTTTAGTTTGGTGGGCAATTGAATTGACTACATTTTGATCGATTCCAAAACCTTTCTCACCGGCTAACGCTTCACCGCTAAGTTTCAAAACTATTCGTTTGTACTTTGGGGTCTGCATTTGATTACCTCCGCCAAACCATAATATATTTTCGCGAACTCGGATCATAATTCCTGCTTAGCTAGATGGAAATAAATTTGAGCAGTCGCTCATCCCGGTTCGCCTGGGCGCTTAGGCGCTTATAAAGATGAAAACCGGTTTTAACTCTATGTCTCTTCACGGCGGCCGATTCATCATCCGCCGCCGCGACACAAAGGCCCGAAGAAAGATCTAATTACAGAAAAAAGGAACACTTGCGTGTTCCCAACTTATCTATTGATCTGGGTCATTACTTCGGATGCGAAGTCGTCTTGTCTTTTTTCGAGGCCTTCACCTTTCTCAAAACGGGCAAACTTGGTAATCGTAATATTCTCGCCCAATTTGCCGTTGTACTCTTGGAGCAATTTAGAAATGGTCTGGTTCGGATCCTTAATGAACGCTTGCTCCAGAATACAAACTTCTTTATAAAACTTATCCAATCTGCCGATCATGATTTTTTCGGCGATCGCCTCCGGTTTGCCTTCATTCATCGCTTGAGCCTTATAAATAGCCTTCTCGCGCTCCAATACTTCGGCGGGAACCTCTTCCCTGCGGACATATTCCGGCTTGGCGGCGGCCACTTGCATCGCCAGATCCTTGGCCAAGTTTAGAAATTCCGGATTGGTAAGGGTTTCTTTTTTAGAAACCGCGCACTCCAACAGGACGCCGATTTTACCGCCCATATGGATGTAAGAATCGATCAACCCGTTTTCACCGGTTTCAAAGCGGGCAAATCTTCGCACATTGATATTTTCTCCAATCTTGGCGACCAAACCGGTAATAGTATCAGCCACGGTATTACCGTCGGCAAGCGCAACCTTGGCTAGGGCTTCGTTGTCGGCGGGGTTCTTGGCGGCGACAGCCACGGCAAGATCTTGTACGAACCTCTGAAAATCGGGGTTTTTAGCGACAAAGTCGGTTTCACAGTTAACTTCAACCAGAACTCCTACTTTTTTGTCGGCGGCGATATGAGCGCCGACCAAACCTTCGGCCGCAGTCCGTCCCGCTTTTTTAGCGGCGGCGGCTAAGCCTTTTTCTCTTAAAAACGCGATCGCTTTTTCAAGATCGCCACCGGTTTCAGTCAAGGCTTTTTTACAATCCATCATGCCCGCTCCGGTGCGTTCGCGCAGTTCTTTAACAATCGCGGCGGAAATCTCAGCCATCTTCCTTCCTCCTTTAATCACCCATCATCTATCAAAAACTATTTAAAAACAACAACCCATGACGATGTCAACCGTTTTGTTTTCAACCGAGGTTAACGCGGTCCGACTTCAGCTCAGTCTTGGTTAAAAAAGGGTGGGCTAGGTTCCCCTGGACCACCCTTTCGGAAATCAGGCTTCTTCCATTAATTCCAACTCGGCAAGGTTTTCTTCTTCGACGGTTTCCGCGTCGGTATCGGGAGTGGTATCCGTCATTTGTTCGCCTTGCTTGGCTTCGATAACCGCATCGGCGATCTTCCCGGCTAATAATTTAACCGCTCTAATAGCATCGTCATTTCCCGGGATCACATAATCGATTTCGTCCGGGTCACAGTTAGTATCGACGATTCCAACCAAGGGAATTCCCAATTTCCTGGCTTCGGCTACGGCAATTCTTTCTTTACGGGAATCGACGATAAAAACCGCGCCTGGTAGTTTATGCATATTCCGAATACCGGATAAAAATTTCATCAAACGGGCTTTTTCTTTCTGGAGTTGCAGTACTTCTTTTTTGGGGAGGGAGTCAAAGGAACCGTCTTGTTCCATCTGTTCGATCTTACGCAGCCGGTCAATTCGGGAACGGATGGTTTTAAAGTTGGTCAATGTTCCGCCCAGCCAACGTTGGGATACATAAGGCATTCCGCAACGTTCGGCTTCTTCCTTAATTGCGTCCTGAGCTTGCTTTTTGGTCCCGACAAACAAAACCGTCTCTCCGTTTTCAACGATGGAACGGATAAAGTTATAAGCTTCATCGACCTTTTTAACGGTTTTTTGAAGGTCGATAATATAGATACCGTTCCTTTCAGTGAAGATGTACTGAGCCATCTTCGGGTTCCAACGTCTTGTCTGGTGACCGAAATGCACGCCGGCTTCCAATAATTGCTTCATGGAAATCACAGCCACATTAGCCACCTCCTTTCTCCGGTTTTTTCTCCTCCGCCTTCGTCGTCTCTCGCGCGGACCCCCAAAGGGGGACCTCCGTCGAAATCGGAAGGCGTGTGTAATATCTACCGTTTAAAGGTAGAAAAAAATACACCGCTAAATAGTATAACATAGGAATCGAAGGTTGAAAAGCTTTTTTTGCAAGTCTTTCAGTTTCATTCGCCTTATTTCTCGCCAAGATGAATGTTCAAAAATAAGAGCTGTCCCCAAATAGACTTTCGGCCGTTCTGTCCGCCCAAATCTAAAAATCCCGAACCATGCCATAACAGGACCTGGTGGAGATGAGCGGATCCGCTTGTTGTCTATTTGGGCAACAGCCCCGGACGTTCATCGGATTATTCATTATATTTTCTTATCTTACCGGATTTTATATTTAAAGGGTTTAATCTCAATTAATGAATCCAATTTTCCAAACGGCTGATAATAGCCGGTTTCGGCAATGCGCCGACAAATTGATCCACCGGTTTCCCCTGCTTAAAAATGATCATTGTCGGAATCGACATCACATTGTATTCCGCGGCCAAATTGGGATTCTCGTCGACATTTACTTTAACGATCTTCACTACCCCATCATATTGGACGCTCAACTCTTCCAATACCGGCGCCACCATCCGGCAAGGGCCGCACCAGGGAGCCCAAAAATCAACCAAAACAACGCCTTCGGAATCCAATACTTCTTTTTTAAAATCGGTTTCCGATAAATTCACCATTTAGAATCACCTCTCAAATACTTTTCCTTAATTAGTTTAACCGGAATTAAGAATCTAATTACCCTACTGGGTATAGTATATCAGTTCCGAGAAACTTCGTCAAGTGGCTTTTTTTAGCGCTTATTCCCGGGATAATTTTTTATCCTCCCGTAAAGCTTGAAGGATTCTTGAAAAGCCTTTAAAATTACCCTCAACTTGGCTCCGGTCTGGACGCCGGCTTTCCTTGGATAATGATGGACCCCGCATTCAACGACTTTAGCGCCGCTCTTCATAATTTTAGTAAGAATTTCGACACTAATCAACGCCCCGCTTGATTCGATGGTGATATTCTCAATTAATTCCCGCTTAAACAGTTTAAAAGCGCAATCAACATCCTTAACTTTTAACCCGAATAAGACCCTCGCCCACATTTTCCAACCGAAGGCGTTGAGCTTCCGGATTAAAGGATCGGCCCGTTTGATACGGAACCCCAATACCGCATCAATACTGGGATCTTCTTTCATCAAATCAATGAAGGTAGTCAATTCTTGCAAATCAAATTGCAGATCGCAATCGGAGAAAAAGATCAAACCGTACCGGCAACTCTTAAATCCGGTTTGCAAAGCTCCGCCATAACCCTGATTCTGAAGATGGCGTTTTAAAACGACGCGCTCATTTTTGCGGGCATATTCCTCGACAATAGCCGCGGTCCGGTCCTTACTGCCGTCATCTACGATGATAATTTCATAATCGCAACCGAGCGGTTCCAAAACAGCGATACTCTTCTCAATTGTTTCCCCTACGTTTTCTTCTTCGTTGTAAGCCGGGAAAAACAAGCTGATTCCTCTTTCCAACGGATCCCCGTTTTTTTGACTCATGTCAATCCTCCTTAAAATATCGATTCATGGAATCCTCCAAGCCGAAGCAATCCTAAACTTAAAAAGACCAATCCCGCGGAAACCATCTTAAGATGTTGATATATCCTTGAGGAACTTCCAATCCGGATAAGGCCGGGTAAAAGACGATTAATAATACTAAAGAGGCGATCAAAAAACCGTATATCAGCCTTTTACCCTTGATGCCCAGCTTCCAAAGGGGTTCCAGAATGAAAGCGGACATCACCAGTACAAAAGGCAAAGGGGGATAATAATGATAGATATAGGTAATCCGACTTACCAGCACCCACGGCAAATATAACGACAAGTAACCGGCAAAGACCAAATGCATCAATGAAAAGCCTTTGAAAGTCAGTAATTGATAGCCTAAAACCACCACGGCCAAAAGACCCAGCAACCAAATGAGAGGATTACCCATAC
>JAAYHS010000141.1 GCA_012735315.1 Bacillota bacterium
GCCAAATTCCCGGTTTGCCGGTTCAGATCATAATAAAGTGATTGTGTTTGATAGCTATAATCACCGGTAGAGATTTTGACATCCCCAAACGCTCGGACTACACCGGTTTCACCATCATAAATCAAATTTTGACACTCGATGGTCAAATCTCCTTTTGATAAAACTACGTTTTTGGAAGCGGTGGTTAAGTTGGTGCTCAAATCATAGTCGACGCTTCCTTCGGCTTCAATCTTCACCTCGGTTGGGCCGTCGGCCGCGGCCCGAGCAATTGCGCCGACGGAAATAACCAAAAAAGTTAAAATTAATAAACATCTCTTTATCTTTTTAATCGTGTTCTACCTCCGGTTGTCTCTTAGGGTATAAATCCGGATCGGTTCCGTAATTTGTAAATAAAATTCGGTTCCAACGGGCATCGTCCATTCCTTGCCCTTTACCGCCAATCCCAATAAAATTCCTTCGGGACCGAAAGCCGCCATTCCCAGGGCGCTTGCGGCGACCGCCCATTGATAGGAACGATTTAATTCGTAAGCTTCGGACCGGAAGCTGATATTAACGAAACTGCCGTCAATCGCCCTAATCTTGAAGCGACCAAACGACAGCCGGGCGTCTCTCCCCAAGTTTCCCGGTTTTTTAACGCTTTGGACGACGCCGACTCCGACGCTGCCTTTCGGAAACAAGATGTTGCCGTCAACCGCCAAAGTCTCGGCAATTATAAATTTAAATTCATCGTCGGCCTTACTGGTAACCGAACTTAATTCATCGGCCATTTTCGCTTTAACCAACAAGCCTTCCGGAATACTCACCCAATTCGCTTCAATATCCCCATTCGGAAACAGCTGGGTTATTAAACGTTCCAATCTTTTAGTGATCGGTCCCGAAAAGGTTTGTCCGTATAAGAATAATTCGATTTTTTCCAAACGGCTTAACAGCGCGCCGGGCGTCATTTCCCGGTAAAGAACCCATTCCAAGGCTTGAAGTTTATATAGAAGACAAATATCATGAGGTTGATTGGAATATAACAGGTTTTCCAAATAAAATAAACGATCCACTAAAGAATCATCGGCGGATCTACCGGTTAAAACCATTTCAAATTGGGTTAACCGATCAAAGAGATTGCCTTCGGTAACGGTCCCCAAAACATCCTTTTCCAACTCATTAAGCCAATCTAGCGGGTTGCGCGCCGGCGGCTTCCCGAAAACCCCGGATGAGAACACCAGGCTCAACAACAAACATAGCCCAAGAATATTGTTCCGCCTTTTCATTGCCCCTCCTAAAACCGGAAAGTAAAGGCCCCGGTCAATCTGGAGTCGTCGAAATCCAATACTTGATAAGCCAGCCATAGAGTTAGCCAGTTATTATATTCCACCCCTAATGAGGTGGTGCTGAGCGGGCCGGACTTTACTTGCGAATTGACAAATGATTGATAACTCAAAATCGCCCAATAATCGCTAAGCTGGTATTCCAGTCCGGCGCCGGCTTTGGTATCCGAAGGCAAAATTACATTCCGCCCGGACGCGTCGCCCCGATAAAGCAACTCCAATTCGCCGGTTATTGATGTTTTATTGTTTAAAGCCACATTCCCTTTAATATTAATTTGAAAAGACTGCATATCGGCTTGATTGATATTATCCAAATCGATCGCCGTTGATTTGCGGGAACTGTAAAACGGAAGCCCCAGGTTGTGGGGATCCGGTTCGGTATCGGTTTTTATCAGATAACCGCCTATTTTCAATCCTTGACTTAATCCCCTAAATTCGAGCTTACTCTGGAAATCGGCTTCAAGTCTCGAATATCCCTTTAATGATAAAGATCCGCTAAAACGCCACAAATTCTCCATTTGGCGCAGATGATTAACCTCGTCGAGCAAGTCAAGAACCGAATCGCTGAGATCAGCAACAACGCTTTTTGAAGTCGGGACATCAATCGTTTCATCCAACGGAAACAAATAGTAACCGCTGACCGATTTTTGGACGTCAACCGGTAAATTCCCCTTAACAACCAAATAGGGAGGGTTTTCCTTACGATTGGGATGACTGACGATATTTATCTTCCCCGCCGATCCTTGAAGCAGGATTTGATTATCCTCTTTCACAAAGATCTCCGGCAAAAACAAAAACGACTTCCGGTAAATATCTTTCAAATACTCCCCGAAATAATAGTGGGATTTTTGCTCGGAACCCGTTTGGGGAGCTAAAATTAGGTCCAAATCTTGATAAACATCGGTATTTATTAACCTGTGATTTAAATTAGGACTAATGGTGTTAATATCGGTTATTTCAATTCCCATTGCGGTTAGTTCTCCGTGAAATTCAGCGACCAGTTTGCGGATGGCGTTGAGCTTGGACTCTAAAATCGGCTCCGTTTTCCCTTGCCGCTTAGCTGAGTTGACAAATTCATTGCTGATAAAACTTTTTATGTAATAAGCGATTTCAAACCGGGACAATTGATTTCCGAAATTCACCCATTCGCGCGGATAATCCGGTATCAATCCCTCCCGATACAACAGCTCCATTTCCCGGTAGACCCATTCCTCAACAATTGACGGGGATTCGCTTTCCATGAAGACGGTCCCCGAAAGGCCAACCGTCAATACCAGCAATATAAACATCCAAAAACATTTCCGGACCATAAAATCTTTCCTCGCTTTTCAGACTTAAGAACGGGAAATTTTTTTAAGAAACCGCTCCGCTAAGATAACGGCCACATAATCATCATAGGCTTCCTTGGGGAAACGCAACCCGATCGGAATCAAACGCATTAAACCCCGACTATGTTCTTTTAAATAACGTCTCCGCCCCTCTAAACTGGAGCCGCTTTCGTCGATCATTTCCACGGGCAACCCAAAGGTTTTCAGTTTTTCGCCGATAATTTTGCCGTTGGTGCGATCTCCCACCACCAAAACTGAAACCGGGTGTTTGTTTATAATAACGCAAACCGTATTCAATAATTCCACCGTCGGGACCACCATTTTTTCCAAAATCGCGCCCCGGCGGTCGACAACGGCGAGACCGCATTTATGACTACCGGGATCAACCGCTAAAATCAAATCTATTACAAATCACTCTCCCTTAAATCCTGCACCGTTAATTTTACTTGAAACGGATCAACCCGATAAATATTATCCTCGGCGACTACGGAAACTTGAAATAATTCCCCGCCGCTTCCTTTGATTTCATTGATGACTTTGGCAATTTCCGAAATGGAAATTATATTGCGGAGGTTTTGCCCGTCGGTAATAATTCCTTTTTGAATAGCCTTATTGATGGCTAAAATCAACAAACTCAAGATTTGGTCCCTCAAGTCCGATTCGGAAACAACGCTTAACAACTTGGTGGCTACGATAGTCTCCCCCCGGCTGAAAATCCGCTCGTTGGGAAACAATTCCAGGGTGGCGGTTAACGGTTCGCCGGCGACGGAATTTTTCTCAACCGTCACCCTTAAAACCGCCTTTTCTTTTAATTCGCTTATTTGGCGATTTACCTCGGAAATTCGATACGGCGAAATCCGAAGCGCGTAATCGGTTTTTCCCGGAATTCGAGCGCCTCGTTTTAAAGCGATTTGGTTAGCCTCATTAAGCAACGGCGCAATAATATCTTCAAAAATATTAGCGGAAGGTCGATTGGGATTAATTACCTCGGCCACCAATATTTCGCCGACATAAAAAATTATCGGTCTTCCTACAATTGTTTGATGCCGGTCCTCAAGGCTTTTTAACAGACTTTCCAAGTTCTGAATTTGTTGATTTAATCTTGTTTCCTGCAAATTTAAGTTGGCAATTTGCTTCTGTAAATTTTCATTGATTTGAGCCAAGTTTTGAGAGCGTTTTTGGGCCAAGGCCAATTCTTCAGTGGCGTTGCTAAGTTTCTTCCTGGTTAAATCATATTGCTCCTGAATTTGGGCCAATTGTTCTTCGCGTTTTTGACGTTCAGCGACTACCGTTTCCAAATCCTTAAGCAACTTTCCGTACTCTTCGGTGAGAGTTGAATACTCCTTGGTGGTAACGGCAAGCTCGGTCTGAATGGCTTTTAATCTGAAAATCGCCGTATGGACATAGTCGGATACTAAACTTAATACGATCAAAGTCAGACCGGCAATGAAAAAACCGGTTAAAACGGTGATCACCATCGAAGTATACTTGGGCCGCATTCCGAAGAGGCTAAGTTTTTTCTTGCCCACTTTCATGCCGACCCTGTCTCCCAAAAGGGCGAGAATGCCGCCGAAAACGATGACCGCCGCTATTATCGCATATCCTATCATAATTATCCCGCCTCAGTTTTTAACCCGCGCGAATACATATAACCCATAACCGGCAAGAACGAAATTGGGCAGCCAAGCGCCTAAAAACGGCGGAATTACGCCGCTCCTGCCCAATGAATTCCCAAAACCCATTAAAACATACCAAATCAAAATGAAAATAATGCATAAGCCAAATCCGGCCGCATTTGAACGCCGTTGCGGCTGTAAAGCCAAAGGGGTTCCCAATAAGGCAAAGATTAAACTGGCAAAGGGCATAGAGAATTTACCGTGCAAGTCAACTAATAATTTCTGCCTCTCGTCCCCTTCGGGGAAGAAGCGATCGATATATTTGCTTAATTCGGTGATACTTTTATACTCGGGATCCTCATCCAATTGCTTGATTTCCCGCGGCGTTAAATCCAGTTGATACTGGACTCTTCCTTTATCAATGATGATCGAATAATAGCTGTCCGTTAAAAACTGATAAATTGTCCCGTTTTCAAAAATCCAACCCTCCCCCTCCTTCCAATGCATCGATACCGCCTCAATCAAGCGATTGGCCTTTCCCTGATTAAATTCGATTATATTGATGTCTTTAAACTGTTCAATGGTGGGATCATAAATTCTGGCGTATACCCGTTTTGAAAGATTGCCTTTGACATAAAAATCCCGGTTGAAGTTATAGATGATCGACGAAGCCTTCCGAGATGCGGCTTCATACTTCAATTGATCATAAGCGCGCGTAGTCGTCGGCACTAAAAATTCGTTAAATAAAACACCGGTGATACTCATAACCAATCCCAAAATCAATACGGGAGAAGCGAGTCGGGAATAAGTCATCCCTCCGGCCCGCATGGCAATAGTCTCGCTATGGCTCGTTAATCTCCCCAGACCTAATAAAGCCGCAAACAACACCGCTATCGGAGCGCATTGAGTGACATATTCCGGCAGCCTCAGTAACAACAGTTTCAAAACAAAGAAAAAAGTCAGGCTATATTTATCCGCATCCGGCAGTAAATCAACGAAAAAAACCCCTGAAAAAATACTCAAAAAGGCAACCAACCCGAACAAAAAAGGCCCCAAGATCTCTTTGGTCAAATATTTGGAAAGAATCTTCATTGCCTTCCTCCTGGATTACATCATAAAACGATCCCCGAGATAAAAACGTCTGGCGTTTTCATTATTGGCGATCTCATCGGAACTACCGGAGACCAAAATGTCGCCGGCATGCATAATATAAGCCCGGTCGGTAATTGCCAGCGTTTCCCGCACACTGTGATCGGTGATTAAAATCCCCATTCCTCTTTCCCGGAGGTTGCTGATGATATCTTGGATGTCGGCCACCGCGATCGGGTCCACACCGGTGAAAGGCTCGTCCAGTAAAATATACTTGGGGTCCATCGCCAAAGCTCGAGCGATCTCGACCCGGCGCCGTTCACCCCCGGAAAGCATATAACCAAGGCTTTTCCGGATATGCCCGAGATTAAACTCCTCCAATAGTTGATCACAACGGTTTTTGCGGTAAGAACGCGGCAAATCGGTAAGTTCCAATATTGCCATAATATTCTCTTCAACCGTCAACTTACGAAACACCGAGGCTTCTTGCGCCAAGTAACTGACGCCGAATTTGGAACGAACATGCATCGGAAGCGAAGTCACGTCATTGTCGTCAATAAAAATGGAGCCGGCGTCGCAACGTTCCAAACCCACAATCATGTAAAAGGTAGTGGTTTTCCCAGCCCCATTCGGTCCCAGAAGCCCCACAACCTCGCCGGGGTTCACCAATAAATCAACGCCTTTAACCACGCGGCGGTGCTGATATTCCTTGACCAAACCCTGGACATATATCGACATCAACCGTCCCCCAGTCTCTTATTACTCAATCATTCTCGATTTCACCAAACCTATCGCGGAAATCTTTTTGGTTTTCAAATCATAAACGATCTCCGTCGCGGCCAATTCGTTTTTACCATTAATCACAACCGGATTTTCCAATAAGGTCACCTTTTCGGAAGCGCGGTCAAAAATCACCCGTCCCGCCCGCATGCAATCTTCCTTGTTAACGGCTTGGACCGGACCGTAGACGGTAAACATACCGCTGTTTAAATCCCCTTCAACCTTTTCTCCGGTCATTTTCCATCCCGAATAATTGATGGTGACATTTTTTTCCAATTCAAACCGTTCGGTTTGATGCTCCCAATCCAGCCGTTCTCCGCTAATATCGGTAATCTCGTCATATTTTAACTTTACGGCGCCGTTAGCGATAAAACGTTCCTGATTCAAATCAGCAAATATTTGATCGCTTACCAGCGTGCGCCGCGGTTCTTTTTGGGTTAATTTCGCCATCCCGCTTCCCTTAAGGACCGCCTTATCACGCTGGTATTCCAATAATTTTGTCTCCAACGTAAAAATCCCCCAACGGGCTACCACCAAATCCGACCCGGCGGCATAATATTTCATGACATCCCCTTGAAGATCAACCTCGCCGCCCCCCGGCGCCACCAACTCCAACCCGTTCTCGGCCAAAACCCCGCCCGAAAACAGCAACGCCAAACATATTAATAGTAGTTGAATAAGTTTTTTCAACATTTGAGTCACCTTTGATAAAATGCTTTGGTCATACCGGACATTTTCACTTGATCAAGCTTAAAATCGCCGTTAAATTTATCGGTAATCACCGTCAAGCCCGGCGCTTCCAATACCACCCCATTAACCGCGGTAATCTGCCGGTTATTAGGATCCCAAGTAAGCTGCTTGGCTCGGAGCACCTTCCCGTCATCCGTCCTAAAACTGACTTGTCCGGTCATTTGTAATACCCGCGTCTCCCACTGAATGGTTCCCGATTCTGCGGAAAGATAGTAGATCGGCTTTTTATTCAATAGATATTCGCCATTGATCTCGGTCAATGAACCGAGATCGTTTTTACTCTCTAAACGCGCCACATTTAGCTCCCAATGACCGTATTTTTCGGCTCCCGGGATTTTCAACACCAAACCGATGAATTCGTCCGAATCGACATTAACATTTGCTTCACCGATCAAGATTTCCGGTTTCACCGCGAAAACATTAAAGAAGAAGGCCAGTAGAAAATAAGCGCCGACCCCAAATAACATTAAGATTACAATTAACATCCATTTATTTTTAATTATCCAACTATTGGTCAACATTCCACATTCCTCGAATAAATTATAGCTTCGATTTATACAATATCATTTAACAATTCACCACTCATCTCAAAAATCCTGCCGTTGTAAAACCTTAACAGTTTTCAAAAAACTTAAAGGATCCGTCTTTTAATCGTCTTTAAAAAATTTATCCTCAAACAATCAAGCCAATTCGACGCCGCCGTCTTTAAACCCGGTCGCTTGATCGCGAACAGCCGGCGGAATCCAGCACGAACTGATCCAAGGCAATTATCTTAATATTATGTTCTCTGGCTAACGCTATCATTTCCTCTTTTTCGGTGATCAAGGTTTTGTCGGCCTCAACACCTAAAATACCGGCCTTTACCTTACTCATGGATTCAATGGTGGTCCTGCCTACGGTCGGAACATCAAAACGTTCATCCTGTTTCGGTTTACTGACCTTAACCACTATCACCCCGGGACCGCCTAAATTGCCGCCCCTAATGATCGCTTCATCGGTCCCTTCAATCGCCTCGACTGCCAACACCACTCCCTCTTTTACCACTACACTTTGCCCGATATCCAGATCTCCAATGGCTTTGGCCATCCTGAAGCCCAAACGTAAATCCTCCATCTCCCGCGGCGTTACCTGCCCTAAAATCGCCCCCGAAGGAGCCAGCAATCTTTGGAGATAATCGGTTTGTTTCGCCACCCGAAAACCATTCCTCTCAAATTCGGCGACTACGGCTAATAAAACGGCGTCATCATTCTTTTCGGGAAGATCTTGAAGCAACCGCTGAAATCTCGAATCAAATCGCCCTTCAAAAATAGCCCTCTTGCCTACTTTACCGGCCATTACCAGGTCGACGACCTTTTCGTTTTTCAAAAAATCAAGCATGGTTTCAATTTGCCCTACCTCTATTTCCCGATAAACATCGGCTTTCCCGGCCAGACCCGGAGCGACTTCTCCTTTTAAACCGATGACCACGCTCTTGGCGTTTCTCCTTTTGATCTCGGTTAAAACATGAAAAGGCAAGTTATCGCGCCCCGCCACTAATCCGATAGGCTTCGTTTCCACCATCGTCAACTCTCCTTATCGATTGAATTTAAAAAGACTAGACATCGTCTAGTCTGAACAAAGGTTATTTTAATATAATAATACAATAATATTATAATAAAAAGGGACCTTTCAAAAAAAGATTGATTTCTTAAGTTAATTACCGAAGAATACCCCGCTCGGCGCTGCGGAGGAAACGAATAAAATGATCGATTTCCGGAATTCCTTGCAATTCTTGTTCCATTTGTTCAATCGCCTTGGAAATGGTGTAATTGGAACGGTATAAGATCCGGTAGGCTTTTTTGATTTCATCGCGCACATTCGATTCAATACCGTTCCGGCGCAATCCGACCACATTAATTCCGGAAACCTTGGCCGGATTTCCATCCACTAAAACAAACGGCGGAATATCTTTAACGATTTTCGATAAAAATCCGACCATCGCCATTTTACCGACCTTACAAAATTGATGGATTCCGCTCAAACCGCTGATTATCGCCCGGTCCTCGATATGGACATGACCGGCGAGAGCGGCGCAATTACCCAGAATAACATTACTGCCTACTTGACAGTCGTGGGCCACATGGGAGTATGCCATGAATAAGTTGTTACTCCCGATCCGGGTCTCCATAATCCCGCAAGCGGTGCCCCGGCTAATCGTAACGTTCTCGCGAAAAATGTTATCATCGCCGATATAGAGAAAAGACTTTTCCCCTTTAAACTTCAAATCCTGAGGTTCACACCCGATCGAACAGCCGTGGTAAAAACGATTTCCACTGCCGATAGTCGTCCAGCCGTCGATCACAACCTGAGGCCCGATGATACAATTATCGCCGATCTCAACGTTTTCGCCGATTATCGCATAGGGGCCGATAACCACATTGCGCCCGATTTTGGCATTGGGATGCACGATAGCCGTTGGGTGAATCTCGCGAAGATTTATTACTTTGGAATCAATTTTAGAATCAATTAGCTGCATAATAAAAGGCCCCCCGTTAAATAGATAAGCTCAGCTTATCAAATTAAAATATGTAATTTTATTATCATAATTATTATCGTGATCTATTGTGAAAGAATGGACAAGCAAAACCGGGGGAAAATACGGCATTATCCGAAAATATCTTTTAAATGCTAGCGATTTTGCTCCCAATTGCCCGAAATAAAATTTTTTTAATTTTTTATCCCAATACAAACATTAATTCGGCCTCGGTAGCGATCTGATCATCCACTTTAGCGACGGCTTTCGCCCGCCCTACGTTACCCTTGAGTCGAATCACCTCGATTTCAATTATTATTTGATCCCCGGGAACAATAGTCCTTCGAAAACGGGCATTGTCAATCCCGGTAAAATACGGAATCTTTCCTTTATGTTGGTCCTCGGATAACATCACCAAGCCGGCGGCCTGCGCCATACTTTCAATGATCAATACTCCGGGCATTACCGGCTTTTCAGGGAAATGACCGTTAAAAAAGTTCTCGTTAACCGTCACGTTTTTTAAAGCCACCAATCTTTGTCTGGGAACAATCTCCAAAACCCGGTCCACCAATAAAAACGGGTAGCGATGCGGCAGCATCGTCTTGATCTGATTAATATCGTACACCTTATTCCCCCTCCCTAAACGATGATTTTAATTTATATATAATAAGATTTACCCTTCCTGTTTGTTTTGGAGTTGAGTAATTTTTTTAGCCATTTCAAGATCAAGGGTGTGTCCGGAACGGAAGGCCACCAGATGAGCGACGATCGGTCCGGCTAAATAAAGATCTCCCAGAATATCCAAGATCTTATGCCTTACTATTTCCTCGGGAAAGCGAAGTTCATTTTCATAACCTTCATCGCCTACGAGAACCGCGATGTTTAAATCGGTATTCCGGGCCAGTCCTTGGCTGCGTAAGTATTCGACCTCCCGCATAAAAGCGATCGTTCGCGCGGGAGCGATTTCTTTCAAAAACCTCTCGGTGGAAAACTTAAAATTATAGAACTGATTGCCGGTAACCGGGTGATCCGAAGTAAAAACGAAACTTACCTCCAAATGATCGCTGGGCAAAGCAAGCAGCATCGCATTTAAGGGCAGTTCTCCGCTGAATACGGTCCCTTCGACCCAAAGCGGTTCTTTAATGTGAATCATCTTCCGCGGCAGTTCCTGAGTGGTTATGCCCGCTTCTAAAATTTGCTCCGCGAAAACGAGGGCGCTTCCGTCTCCGGAGGGTAATTCATCCCCGTCCACCTCTACCAAGGCGTTATCAATCCCCAATCCGTGGAAAACAGCCATTAAATGTTCGATAGTAGCGATTTTCCACCCGTCTCTCCCTAAGGTTACACTTTTTTTAGTGCTGACGACATTTTCGGCCTTTGCCCTAACCCTGGGTTTTCCCGCCAGGTCCGAACGGCTAAAGATAATCCCGGAACCGGCGGGTTGGGGATAAACGGTCATCGTAACCTCTTTTCCGTTTTGAATCGCTTGACCTGAAAACTGGATCTCTTTAGAAACGGTTTGTTGTAGAATCATCGGCGTCTCCGTTCTATCCAAGTTACTTTTATGGGAACACTCGCAAAAATTATATGTCAGTCTTAATTTTGTGTCAAGTGAATAATAATTCAAGTAATTAGGCGTTACATTTTAAAAACCTTAAATCGCGGCGGGATCTTGGACGATAATTCCCAATGATATCATAACCCGAAACACTGGAAATTTAACGTCTCAATAAATTATGATATTTTCGGCCGATTTCGGAAACCGGGTGTTCCAACACATCCTCCGGTCTTCCGGTTTCCACAATCCTCCCCTTGTCCATGAATATGATCCGATCGGCCGCGCGTCTGGCGAAAAACAACTCGTGGGTTACAATGACCATGGTGGTTTTCCCTTCGCGAACCAGATCTTCCATTACCTCAATCACTTCTCCGACTAAAATCGGATCCAAAGAGGCGGTGGGTTCATCCCAAAGCATGATCTCCGGTTCCAGAGCCAGGGCCCGGGCGATTCCAACCCGTTGTTGTTCCCCGCCGCTTAATTCATCGGGTAAATCCTCCAACTTATGAGTAAGTCCCACTTTTGCCAAGGCAATTTCGGCGCGGCGCTTCGCAGTCTCCAAGTCGACTCCTTGGAGTCGAAGCGGCATGGCAACGTTATCCAATACATTTAAACGCCTAATCAAATTGAAGCTCTGAAAAACGAAACCGATTTTACGGCGGATCTTTAATAATTCATTCAAAGACATTTCGGTAATTACTTGATTGCGAAGGCTGATAAAACCCTCGTCGGGTTCGGTCAAGCGGTTGATACACCGGATCAGGGTCGACTTCCCACAACCGCTCGGCCCCATGATCACTACCGTTTCCCCTTGGGTTACTTTTAAATCGATCCCCTTTAAAACCCTTTTATGGCCGTAACTTTTTTTCAGTCCCGTGATTTCCAACATTCCAATCATCCTTTATCCTATCAAGAGCTATCAAATCGAATGCAGGAGCCGGCTTACAACCAAACGGTTTCAGACTGCAAGCAATTTTCGGCAAAGCCTGGCTAAACTACCGACTCCTGTCCCCTGACTCCTGCCGACTTGCCGTCAATCACTTCATAATCATCTTCCACCGGTTCAAAAATTGCAATAGCCCGGGGCGCCCGGCGGGAATCACTATCTCCCGCATAATAGTCTTGAAAGGCAGCCCCAACGACAATCCGGCCATAACCTCATCTTTGGATACCGGATTGATCTTAACCGCCACTGAAGCCATTAAAATACCGCCTAAGCCTCCCAATATCCCGATTTCTACCAAGTTCAAATAGGGGATTTTGGCCCCGGCCAAACCGGAACTGATTCCCAACCAAACGCCGCCGACCGCTGCCGCGTAAAGATTGGCCGGATTGATAAACACCAGCGCTTTTTGGTATGCCCAATCCAACCAGGGATGTTTCCAACGGCGTTTTTTAGGCAGTAATGAAAAATTAACCATTTTAAGCATTGAGATTATCAACGACTGGTCCAGAATAAAAACCAAAACCCACGAAATCAATACTATCAAAGCAGCGATGGTGGAACGGACTTCAGCTAAAATTTTATATAGTTCGCCCCGAATATCCGGATTAATGGTGCCCACCGGCAATGAAAAGATCGACGCCCGGCTGCTGTTTAGAGTGTCTTTAATCACAGCGTTTATCAAGCGACGGTCGACGCCGGAATCGATAAAAACTTGCAACCTCTCGCCGGGAACGGTCTCTCCTCCCGTGTATTTATCGATTAAAGCAACGGATTTGCCGATCTCTTCATCCAGCAAACTGGGCAAAGCATCCCTGAACTTCTCAACCTGTCCGATTAATACGGTTAAATCGACCCGGTCCGAGCCGAATAAACGGTCCGATATCGATTCCAATCCGGATTTTACTTGTTCGGGATCGAAACCGGTCAAATAGGATAGCGCCTGATCGGTGGCGTGAATCATTTCCAATAGTTGATTGTGATTAGCGCTGCCGGGTGTAAAAACGGCGCCGAAATCATTAACCTGCTCGGCGAAACTATTGGCTTTATTCCGCCAAGCCATTAACGTCGCCACCAATGGGTTGAAACGATTGATGAAATCATCCAGGCTTTGAATTCGTTTTCGGAGTGAATCATGGACTATCCCCAGTTGGTCCCGGAGCAATTGAATTTTATCGCCGATACCGCCCGACTGTCCGGCGACGCTTTGTAATAAGGGACTTCCCAATAAGATCTCCGCGTTTTGAAGGCCGTCTAATGTTTTACTGAAACGGTTTTCGAGCACCTGGACCCTGGCAAAGGTTCGCGCCAAATAATCTAAATCGTCTCCGATTCCTTGGAGCAAATGAACCATTTTCACTAATCCGTTCCGATCCGCTTTCCCGGTCAGTTGGTTGATTCCGCCCTCAACCTGGTCCAGCAGGTTTTTAATCTCAAAAAGCCGCCGGTAAGCCTTTTCAATCCCGGAAACAGTCAAACCGGGGCCTCCGGTTGAATCGTTAAAATCTTGGAGCGCGCCGTTAATCTGATTAAGCAGTTTCACTCCTTGGTCCAATCCCTGCACTAATTGGGCTTTTCGACTCGAAATTTCGGCAAAGCCGACCATCGGACCGATTTTATCCTCGGGTAACAGCCGATAAGCTTTGTTGTCATTTATAAAACCGGCATCACCTTGGATAATCAACCCCCGGTATGCCTCACCCTCTTTGGCGGTAATTTTAACGACGACCTGCAGCGGTTCCAAAAAAGAACCCGGCTTGATACTAGCGGAATTTTTCCCATTAAAGGCCAACAGATCGCCTACTTCCAACGTCTCTCCCGGTTCCGGCAAAATTTTCACTTCCGCCGCATATGCCAGGAGAAACTTCTTTACCTCAAGCAAAGTACCGGTAAGGTGTTGATATTCATCACCGCTTCCGGCCATGGTAAGATCGCGGACGTAATTAACCCCCTCGATACCGGCCAGACTCTGTGATACTTTTTTCCCGAGGGTCATTAACTCTTCCTGAGAATAACCGGCGGACAATCTAACTTCCAAGATCTGATACTGTTTTAAAATCTTATTAATCTCGCTCAGTACGATCTCGCTGGCGTGAATATCCTCAAGAATCACTCCGATGCTGTTGCCGTCCTTAAAAGTAAAGCGGACTCCGCGGATGCGTTCCACTTGCTTGGATAAAAAATCAAAAGCCCCCGACGGCACACTGGTGATATTAATCCGAGGTTCGGTCATTACCGAAAAGCCGCCGTTGCCGGGAAGATTGTTAAAATAATAAGGCAAGCTGTTATAGACCGATTTATTTTTATATTTATCGGGCAACGTCAAAAAGAAACTGGCTTTACCCGCCAAACTAATCCCGGTTTTCAGAGTAGCTCCCGGGAACCTTTCCTCAATTACCTGTTTTACCTGACGCGCCAACGCCCCTTTCAATTCTTCCCTGGTTTGAAAGAGCAGATCATATTGACCGATATCTCCCATTACTCCGGTGATCGCTTTAGCAAAGTACTTATCGGTAGCCAAAGCGAAACCCCGGGCAAAAATACCCGAAGCCAGGATCCCCACCAATAACAGGAGCAAAATATCTTTTATGAAAGAATCTTTTTTTAAAAACGAAGTTAACATATGACTCCCCCATCACGTTAGCTTCGATTATAACATACTAAACGTAATTGCGGGGCGCAAAATGCCCATTTTAGCTGCATAAATATCTGGTAATTCTGCCAGAAGAAACCCCTGTCCGCTTTTTGAAAAGCAAATGGGGCTGCTGCGACTAAAATTCCGCAGCAGCCCTTTGGATGCCGACTTAGCCTCTTAGGCGAGGACCCCATTTTGATTTAAGACGCTACCCCTCCTCCGGCGCCCTTAACCCGAACCGTATTCGGTTCGCCGAAACGCAACGGTTCGAGCGGCAAGGTATTGGAGCAAACCGTCATCTTCCGGACCTGATCCGTAACTGTTACTCCAACAACAATAACTACGGTTTCCCGAAGCTCAGTCGGCGACAATAATCGAAAATCTATGAATTCAATCGTCGCCGTCAACCGGCAGGTAGCGCCCGCCGGAACTCCCGGAACGTCGACAAAACCGCTAAAAGGGATATCTACCGCCACATGCCTTACGAATCCTTTACGATCCACAAAAAAGATCTGTTTGTGTAAGATCCCTTGGAAAATGACTTTATTTTCAATCACGAAGCAGTTAAGGTCTTGAACTCTTGCTACGATTTCGTCGATTTTTTCAGCGGCCAGAGGGAGGGTGACGGTATCATCAACTAGAACTTGAGCGGTTGTTTCCGCAAGCACTGCCATTTGAATCCCCTCTTCCTTTGGTTAACTTTTATCACATTAATCGGTTTCAATGCGACTATATAATTATCATATGGGACATCAGCGAAAAGGAACCTGGGCAGGGAGCATATTCAAAACACGTTACGCTAAAGCGTTCCGTGAAAATATTCGGTAAATTTAAAACGGAATCAACCACTCCGGCCCGCTCGGGCAAGCGAAAGGATGAAGAAGAAATACCCCTGACTTCTCACCTCACACTTCTCACTTCCCACTTCCCGCTCACCCGACTTGCTTCGGGATGATCAGTTTTTGGCCGATATCGATGCGGTCGGGATTAGCAATCTGATTTACCCGCGCCAAAGCGTCGACCGTGGTTTGATAGCGCCGGGCTATTTTCCAAAGCGAATCGCCGGGCTGGACTACATAAAACAACATACTCGGTCTGGTGGCAGGATCAACCGGTTCTACCGCGGCGCAGTCCCGCAAAGCCATCAATGCCCTCGGGCTTCTGGCGATAACTCGAACCGTTGCGGTTCCCTTCACCTGAATTGATTTATCGGCGGCAAGCTCCAAATCCAACGAATCCAATTGCGCCTGAGCGCGGAGTAATGCTCCGGGTTGAATCTCTTGGAATTCAATTACACCCTCCAGCGGAAGACCGGTATTGTTCCGGCTTTCCCAGCCGGCTGCCCGGATGCGGGAACCATCGCCGTTATCAACGGCATAAATTAGTCTCAGATCAAGCTTACCGTCGACCAAAACTTTTCCGTCCACCGCTTCCAAAGTTATTCCGGCCGGTATCCCTTGCCAGCTTAATAAGCGTTCGGGAACCTCCCCGCCCGGAAGCGTAAGCGTTGTCTCCAGATTGACGGTTCCGGTTTTTTCACCTAAGTATTCCTCCAGATTCAAAAGGTACTTTTGGGTGTCAAGGATTAGATCGCTATCGGAAACGACATCCGTTACTATTTCTTTTGGGATAATCCTCGAGATCATCGCCTCACACTCAAGATCGGCGCGGTAACGAATCTCCCGGGAAGTTTTCAGTTCCATCCCGCTGTTTTGAATGATGACCCGCGGAATTACAACCTGTTCGCCATCGGGAATTTCCAGATTAAAGACGGTCTCAAACGGAACCGCGGTCCCCGAAGCCCGGTTCCAATCATGACTAAATATTTCAGTCGGCCGTCCCTCATCGTCGCACCCAACATAAATCGCTGAAATTTCTATAAATCCTTTGATCAAGACTTTGCCGTGATTGGCTTCCCAGTTGACACCGGTAGGTCTTGCCTGGTAAGTCAAAAGCCGGGCGACGCCGGGTTTCAGATTTGAAAGCACCAAAGGCGTTTCTACCGGTATCGTTTCGCGATGAACATCCAAAATCTCTTCCACCCGAATCGGTTCCTTGGAGACGCTTACTTTAAGAGGAGGTTCCGTTGCCACCTCGCTGATTACTTGCAGGCCTTGATCGTCAATTACGTGGACTACCGCTTCCATCTGCCCGTAGAAATGGGCCTGATTCGGACCGACTTTTTCAAAAATCGCATTGGAAACCGATAGATCCGCCTCCACCGCCATTCCGGGACGCACACCGGGAACGGTGATTCTTTCCTCATAATCGACCCCGGTTTCGTTGGTCCATTGAGCGCTGAATTCACGGCGTTCAATTTCACCATCGCGGCTCTCTTCAACTTCGGTTTCCGGCGCAATCCGATATTCGCCGGGTTCGGTAAGATAAACCAAATAGGGGTAGACTTTTCCGGTTATAACCACCAGATCATCGTAAACGGCAATTTTAGGCGCGCCGACCTCGAAGCTTCCCCAAGTGATCTTGTCAAGGGGCGGTAAATTATCAAGCAACCGAAGGTCTCCTTCCACCGGGATCGAGCGGGTGAAATCAGTTAAAAAAAACGGACATCTCATGGACTCATATTCGCAGTTAATACTCATTTTTTTCAGATCCTCCTTTGGATTTTTATTTTTCAGATTTGAATCAATGGGGCGCTAAACCGTATTTCAATTTTTAATGTTTTTTCAATTGCCGCCATTGATACGCTTATGTTTACCGGTTTTCCAAAGTTCCCATAGCCGATCACCTCCCGGCCCTCCGTGCGGAAGGATTGCTGTTGTTCCGACCGATCCCCGGCTTAACTTGATCGGAGCCGGAAACCAAGCTTCTTGAGGAAATCTTTAAAAAAATATTGTCAAGGTTAAAACATTAGTAAATGCATATTCATAACGGGCTTCTTCGTTTATCTATATGCGGGCCGAGTCAAAAAAATATCCCGGTCCGGATATCACTTTTCACTTCAAAGGACATCCAACCGGGAATCAATATTTATCAAAGAGCTTCATAACCGGCTCTCATCAAGCAGTCCGAAGGATTCCCCGAATAATTCAGTTCCAAATTTACCTAAATTTTTGGAATCATGAATCACGAAACCCAGTAAATTATACTTGATACCGAGCCCAATCCAGTCCCGCCATCCTTGTTGATCCCGGAAAATTAGACAATGATTTTCATGGCGGCGGCTGTAATTGACAACGGTATAAGTCGACTTGGAGTCATATCCGGTTGAGCGCTGGTTGAGCGCGGCCAGTAACTTTCCTTCCCGGTAAGTGACTTTCCTGCGCTGATGCTCCCGATCCAAATTCCAATCCCAACCGCCCACCGCCCCCATGAGCAGTATTTTGTGGCCCAATTTAGCGCGGCTTAATTTGCCGAGGAACTCCGGTAAAAATGCGGCCTCTTTTAAAAAACCAGCCGGCGTTTCCATATCCAATACGGGTTCCGCTGAAATTAATTTGGCAAAGCCGCAGATTTGGGGCAAATTCAACCAATAAAACCGCTGAAACAGTTCCTTTCCGTCTTTAAGCAAGGGAATAATTATCAAAGGTATTTGGGTTGTATGTAATGTTTTGCAGAGTTGATCCAGAAATTTTTTCCACCGGCAAACCTTTTTTAACGGCGCGTTCCGAAAATCAATCCCCCATCGTCCGGGGTTTTCCCGTTTCAAATTAGCGGCGATTTTGGACCAGTCGGCGGTAGACGTCAAAACTTTTTCCCAAGCGCCGGCTTGAGCAACCAGTATCCGGTAGGAAGCGGCGTCATTCAATTGCTCCTGCTTGAGCAATTCGCCGCTAGCGGAGATTTCCCAGCCGACCTCCAAACGGGCCGTAGCCGGGAAATCCTCTCCGGTTTCCCCGGAACACAAAACCGCCTTCCGGATTAACAATAATCTCATGCCCGGATAGATTTTTCGCTCCGGATTCCCCTGTCCGGGGATGCCGCGCCACGCCGATTTGGCGACCCCAAACTTTTCGGAAATACTTTTTAAAGTATCCTTGGGCTTTACCGAGTAAATGAGACGGTTCAGTTTCAAGGAAACCTCCGTTAAAGTTTTGAGCGTTTCCGGTCCCGCGATCCCGTCATTTCTCAGACCAAAAGTTTTTTGAAAAAGCGACACCGCCTCTTCGTTAAGAACGCCGTATATGCCGTCAAGCGAGCCGAAATAAAAGCCCGATGCCGCAAGTAGTTTCTGTAACTCGAGCACGTCGTTGCCCTTCATCCCGAAACGGATGATCCTGCCGCCAAGCGGAATATCCGCCGCTTTCACCAGTTTCCAGCCCAATCATAACCCTCGAATAAGTTTAGTTTTTGATACTTTCCGTTTAATATGAAAACCCTTTATACAATATGACTAAATCCCAACTATGGTGCAAATTGAAAATTTTATTTGACTTTGCCCTTGATGCGGGATAAAATATAATTTAATATTCAACTTCAACCGCAATCAATCAGCAACCTGATCAAACCCTTTAAAAAGAGGATTTTTTTTCTACTCAATTTGTCATACAATTAACGGGGAGTTGGTCTTAATGAGAGTCCTTATTTATGATACCACCTTGCGTGACGGAGCTCAGGGCGAAAGCGTATATTTTTCAGTCGACGATAAATTGCGGATCGTCAAAAAACTGGATGCCCTCGGTTTGGACTATATCGAAGGCGGTTGGCCCGGCTCCAATCCGAAGGACTTTGAGTTTTATCAGGCGGCAGCCAAACTGAAGCTAAAAAACGCCAAATTATCGGCTTTCGGAAGCACCAGGCGGGCGAACAACTTACCCCTCGAGGATAAAATTCTCAATGATTTATTGGCAACCCAAACCCCGGTGGTGACGATATTTGGGAAAAGTTGGGATTTTCATGCCAGCGAAGTGTTAAAGGTGACCCTGGCTGAAAATCTGCAAATGATCGAAGATTCAGTAAGCTATCTTCGTCAAAACAACCGGGAAGTCATCTTTGACGCCGAGCATTTTTTCGACGGCTTTAAAGCCAATCCGGATTATGCCATCGAGACTTTAAAAGCCGCCGCTCGGGGAGGAGCCAATACCATCGTTATCTGCGATACCAATGGCGGCACCCTCCCTTTAGAAGCGGTCGAGATCTTTAACCGGGTAAAAGCGGAAATTTCCTTACCCATCGGTGTTCATTTCCATAATGATTCCGGCACCGCGGTCGCTTCCTCGGTGATGTCGGTCCAAGCCGGCGCCGCTCAAGTTCAGGGAACATTTAACGGTTATGGCGAACGTTGCGGGAACGCAAATCTTTCGAGTATCATCCCTACTTTAATCCTCAAGTTGGGCTATGAAACCAAGATCGGACCCAACTTGACGTCTTTGACCGAAACCTCCCGCTTTATTTCCGAATTAACCAATTTACAACATGATGAACGCCAACCCTACGTCGGCGCATCGGCGTTCGCCCACAAAGCAGGCACGCACCACGACGCGATCATTAAAAATTCGCTCACCCTGGAGCATGTCCGTCCCGAACAAGTTGGAAACACGCGCCGGTTCCTCCTTTCGGATCAAGCCGGACGGAGCACGATTTTGAAAAAAGTCAAGGAGATTCTTCCTGAAACCAAAAAGAATGACCCTCAAGTCATCCAGTTAACGAATCAATTGAAGGAACTGGAGAATCTCGGCTACCAGTTTGAAGCCGCCGAAGCCTCTTTCGACTTGATCATTAAAAAGGCTTTCAATTTATATGAAAAAGCTTTTAATCTGGAAGGATTCCGAATTATCGTTGAAAAACGGGGCGATCAGCCGGTTTTTTCCGAAGCCACCATCAAAGTTGCCGTTGGAGAACAGCGTGAAATCACCGCCGCCGAAGGCAATGGCCCGGTTAACGCATTGGACTGCGCCATTCGAAAAGCGTTACTCCGTTTTTATCCGGAAATTTCCGATATCAATCTAATCGACTACAAAGTCCGGGTTCTCGAAGAAAAACGAGGAACCGCGGCAAAAGTCCGGGTATTAATTCAAAGCTCCGACGGCCGTAGGTCCTGGGGAACGGTAGGGGTTTCCGAAGATATAATCGAGGCTTCCTGGTCGGCGCTGGTGGACAGTATCGAATATGGTATTTTAAACAAAAATTCGGTTCCTAAAGAAGAGGAGGACGAACCGCTAATGCACACGAATTCACGCTAACCCGTAAAACAAAAACTGTTTAGGAATTAATTCGCGTTCATTAGGAAAATCTGATTCAGAAAAGACGATTACGAGCACCGCTGCGCTGAGCACGAGCACGAATTTTATTCGTTTTCACCCCAAGCCGGGATAAGAAATTGATTTATAGCGCTTTAATCAACATTATTCCGGATAAAAGTCCGATAATTAAACCGGCGCCAACCCAGAAGGCGCCGGCTAGTTGTTTAGCCATCGGCAAGAGCTCCTTTGCCACCAAGAAAATCATCGCGCCGCCTGCAAACCCCAGTGAAAGTGAGACCATCCATGGCGAAAGGCGCCCCAAGACAGCCCCGACAGTTCCGCCGAAAGCCATCGGCAATTCCGTCATCATTAATGCTAAAAATATTTTACAGGATTTGACCTTCGCCAATTTAAAAGCGGAGGTTACCACAATCCCCTCCGGGATATTATGCAGCGCCATAATTAAAGCCAATCCCAACCATTTTTTGAGCTCCGGAGCGGCGATGAACGTTGTCCCCAAAGCCACTCCCTCGGGAAAGTTATGGATCCCGATCCCCAACCCTAGTAAAATCCCGATTTTAGCCGGTTTTGAAAACCGACGCCCCCGATACCAGGGTACCAAGGCTAAAACCTTGTCGAAATATTGCACCAATAAAGCCCCGATCCCGGTCCCGAGCAGAGTCGGACCCATACCCCCAAAATACCAGGCTTCAGGCCAAAGATCAAAGAGCACCACCGCAACCATAACCCCGCCTGAAAAACCCAACAACCAGCTTTGCTTGGCCAGACTATCCGAAAAACGGCATAAGACAATCAATCCACCGGTAAAAGTCCCGGAAAAACCGGCCGTCAAACCCAACAGCGTCGCTTTTAAAATTCCCATCGCCATCTCCGTTCCGGTAAGGAAACTTTTTTAAATCCGGATTTCCTTTAAATCTTATGCCTTTTTTTAACTGGGATATGAGTGTTTTTAAGATGCAGACTAAAATAAGGAGGATTGAACGCCCGGTGAAATACAACGGAAAGATTTTCTACTTATTAATGGCCGCCGCGGCCGGATCATTGATGGCGATCCAAGGAACCTTCAATAGCCTGCTGGGGAAGGTTATCGGCCTACTGGAAGGCACTTTTAGCGTTCACTTATTAGGCGCGGCGGCCGCCGGTCTGCTTTTATTATTCCTTGGCAACGGCAATTTCGCTAAATTGGCGGCGGTTCCTTGGTTCGCCTGGTTGGGCGGGCCGATTGGAGTGGCCATTATTTTCGGAGTCGCATTCAGCATTCCCCGCCTCGGTGTGGGAGTGGCTACTACCGCTATCATCGGCGCCCAGTTATTAACCGCTTATCTCATCGATCACTTCGGTCTTTTCGGGATGGAACACATTCCCTTCAACCTTTACAAATTGTTGGGAATCATTTTAATCGTATGCGGTTCCAAGCTGCTTTTAAATTAGACCCGGGCCGGCGGAGAACGGGAAACCCGTTGAGCCCGCCTTCACCCTGGGGAAGTCGAATACGAGCGGGAAAGGATTCGCTTATTACCCTTCTATGCTTTTACTTCCTCCAAAGATTCGGATACTCGGGCCAAATCGGCGCCTAAATCTTTCAACTTTTCATCGAAACGTTCATAACCGCGTTCAATGTGGCTGATACCGGAAACCTCGGTGACCCCTTCGGCCATCATACCGGCGATAACCAAGGCGACTCCCGCCCGGATATCGGTGGCCACCACCGGGGCGCCGCTCAATCGCTCAACTCCCCTAAAAATCGCCGTATCCCGTTCAACCTTGATATCCGCTCCCATCCGGCGCAATTCATCGATATAACGAAAACGATTATCAAATACGGTTTCACAAATGATCCCCGTGCCCTCGGCCTGCGATAATAAAACACCGAATGGAGCTTGCAGATCGGTTGCAAATCCAGGATAGACTCCGGTATCGACATCCACCGTTTTTAAACGGTGATTGGAGATAACTCTGATGTCATTATCCCCTTCAATGATTTCCGCGCCGGTCTCTCTTAACTTGGAGATTACCATTCTTAAATGTTCCGTGATTACGTTACTGACTTGAACATCCCCCCCGGTAGCCGCGGCGGCGATCATAAATGTTCCGGCTTCGATCCGATCGGGAATCGGAGTATGTTCACAACCGTGTAAACTTTGAACGCCTTCAATTTTTATACTGGCCGTGCCTGCCCCCCGAATCTTAGCCCCCATACTGTTTAGTAAAATAGCGCAATCCACCACTTCCGGCTCTTTGGCGGGGTTGTCGATAATCGTGGTTCCCTCAGCCAATGCCGCTGCCAGCATCATGTTTATCGTAGCTCCGACACTGACTTTATTTACATAGTAAGTTGCCCCGCGTAAACCCAATGATTTGCAAACCATTTGCCCATGCTCAATGGAGACCTCCGCGCCTAAAGTTTGGAAACCCCGCATATGCAAATCAACCGGCCGGGTTCCGATTTCGTCTCCACCGGGCATTGCCACATCCGCCAAGCCGAGTCGGCCTAACAGAAGCCCCACTGTATAAATGGATGCCCGAATTCGGCGGACCAGTTCATAGGGGGGTTGATGATTGGTGATATCTTTCCCATTGATAATCACGCTTTGCCCTTCAAAATCAACCCGGACCCCGATACTCTTCAAGATTTCGGCCACCGTTTTGACATCGCTGTTTAAAGGGATATTGGTAAGGACCACATCATCCTTACCTAAAGCGGCTGCAAACATTAAGGCCAAGGTGCTGTTCTTACTGCCGCTAATCCTCACGCAACCTTGAAGCCTATTCCCGCCGGTAACCACGAACTTGGTCATTCTATAATTCCTCTCTTTCAAAATACTTGCGGACCAATTCTTCCAAGATCAAATCCCGTTCCAATCTTCGGATTAAAACCCGGGCCTCGCTTTGACTGGTGATGTAGGCCGGATCACCGGAGATTAAATAACCAACCAATTGATCAACCGGGTCGTAACCATTTTCAAGCAACGCTTGGAAAACTTTACGCAAGACTTGCGACACTTCGGTAACCGCTGTTTCTTTCGCTTCAAACTTCGCTGTATTTTCAATATGATCGACCAAAACGGCTCCCCCTTAAAACGCTCGTTAAACCGGGTTTTATTTCATTCGACCAATAAATAATTCGCTTCCGACAGAAATTCCCCTTTTTTCAAGCTATTATTTTAAGGATCTTTCAAACTTTCGCCAAATTGTGCGCCATAACTCATGATTAGCCCTCATCTTCAAACGGCTTAAGCGCACTTCAACTGTTCCCTTAGCCAAGCACCGGGGATTTTCTCTTTTTCCAATAAATTTGCGGATATCAACTCAATCAACTCCGCCTTTGGCGCCAGCAACTTCTTGACCCGTTCTTTTTGTTCGTTCAAGATTTGTTCCATTGCGGCGGCAATTTTATCTTTAGAAGTCAAATTCTGATCGACGATTCCAAGCTCGGACAAACCGGTCTTGATAATCTGGCCGGCGATGGAAGCAGCCTGTTCAAAATCGTTGGCCGAACCGGTGCTCAAATTGCCGTAGATTAATTCTTCAGCCATTGCTCCCCCAAGGCAGATTGCGATCTGGTCTTGGAGATAATCTTTTGTATAGAGAAATTGTTCCTGAGCCTGGGTCTGTCGCATAAACCCCAGCGCCTTGCCCCTGGGCGTCACCGTTACCGTCGCCACCGAGCCGGGCCGGAGAAGTTCGCTGATCAGAGCATGTCCCGCTTCATGCGCCGCCACCCGTTTCAATTCATTCGGTTCCGGTCTCCGATCCAGTTTTTCGCCCATGATTACCTTATCGATGGCTTCACGAATTTCCGCCATCGTAATTTGCTTGCTTCCTTTTCGAAAGGCTAAAATGGCGGCTTCGTTAATCAACGATTCCAAGTGCGCTCCGGAAAAACCGAAGGTGTCCTTGGCTACTTCCTCCAAATCAACCTCGGCGGCAAGCGGTTTTCCCTTGGCGTGAATCTTTAAAATATGAATCCTGCCTTCTTTATCGGGAAGTTCCACTTTAACCTGACGGTCGAAACGCCCCGGTCTCAAAATTGCGGCATCTAAAAGATCGGGACGGTTGGTGGCCGCGATCACCAGGATTTTAACCGCCTCATTGGGCCTAATTCCATCCATCTCCACCAACAATTGATTCAAAGTCTGATCATATTCCAAATGCGAGCTATGACTGCCTCTTTTACCGGCAATGACTTCAAGCTCGTCAATAAAAACAATCGCGCTTTGCTTCCCCGCTTTAACCGCCAAATTTCGCGCTTTGGCGAATAACTGCCTAATGCGTTGAGCGCCGACACCCGCGTACATTTCTACAAACTCCGAACCGGAACTGGAAACGAAAACCGAATCCGTGTAATTGGCCGCCGCTTTTGCCAATAGCGTTTTACCGGTTCCCGGAGGACCGGTTAATAGAATTCCCTTTAGAGGCCTGATTCCCAATTTTTTTATCTGATCCTGGCGGCTAACAAAATCTAGAGCTTCCAACAATTCCCGTTTAGCCATTTCCTGTCCTCCGATGTCTTCAAAATTGACACCGGTTACGGTTTTAATAACCGATTGATTGCCGATGGTTTCAAAATTATGCCCCAGTCGGCCCTGAGTCAGCAAGAATAAGGCGCCGCCGGCCGCCGCCAACAACAATAACGGAGTCAAATCCACCCCGCTCCAAACCAAATATACTATTAATCCTAATCCGACGCCTACCATTAATTCGAGATATTTGTTCACCCGGAGTCACCTCCTCGATTATTGCCGACCGCTACGATTTGCGAGCGCCGGGGTATGGCCTCATACAAGTAATGATCGCCGTCTTCCAATTGAATATAAATGAATTCAGTCCCCAGATATACTCTTGCCGTTACCGATTGGTAACTGTCCAGAGCTCGTTTTAACTGAATATAACGCCCCGAGACCAGGGCTTCTTCCAGGTAAAAAGAGATATCATAATGAATCTGTCGCAGTTTGGAATTGGGTTGTCCGGAAATTTTAAATTGCCTTACCGGTTGCCGATAGTTTGATTCTACTTTTTGTTTTATTAAATTCAAAATTGATTCCAGATTGGCTACTTTATCAAGTTTCAATTCCACCGTTAAACCGTTGGGTTTTTGTTTTACCGAAAAATCACAAACTTCTTTAATGCTCTCGATTTCACGCCGGGTCGGATCCTCCGCTCTCAACTTAACCGCTAATTCCCGGCCTCCGAATAATAAGACTAATGTTCCTAAAAAAACGAGTGATATCAACCAAAGACGCATGTCTTTAAACCGTTTAACCATAGAAAACTCTCCTCCTCAAAAAAGACGGCTTATAATGACTGAATGATTATCTATCAAATTCGATTTTAAATTGGAATACGACTGTGAACATTATTGACAAATCGACAACCTTTTGAAACAAACCCAAGTCAAATTAGTTAACATAAAAATTTTAGCATAAACAAAAACTCAATAGTAGTGACTATTTTTGGTATCGTCGCTCAAAAGATAATAAAGCAAAAAACCGATGGTTCCGAAAACCACGGCCATCGGTTTTTTAAGATTATCAATATATCATGACTCCGGCTCCAACGCGCTATTCCGTTTTTACCGGAGGTAGTTTTAACTCCCTCAGAACTTCGTTTAATAAACGCAGGTCATAAATTTTCGATAAATCCGGTTTCTTTTTACCTAAAAACCCCAAATCATAAGCCCGTTCGGCGGAAACATACAAACTATGGGCCAACGGTTCATAAGTCAAATCCAGGTTTGCAAACGCCCTTTGGATGGTTTTTTCCGGCAAGGGGCTCCCGGTCAACTTTTGCAATTCTTGGATTAAATTCTTCGCCGCCTTCGTTTTGTCGCGATTAATTCTTTGAGTTATCAACACATGAGCCTGAAGCCACTTTTTGATAATTTGCGGCTTTTTTTTAAGATAGTCTTGGGTTGCGATAATATGCGCCGTTACAAACATTCCCTCAGGCCAAAGAGTCCGTTCATCCAACAGCACAACCCCTCCCGCTTCTTCCACCAAACGGGTGACCCAAGGTTCAACAGTCCAAGCGGCATCGATTTCTTTTTTTAAAAACAGATTAAGCTGATCCGGATTTGGTATCGGTAAGACAGTGACGTCGCCGCCTTGCTCCCTAAGTTTCATTCCCTGGCTTTTTAAGTATGACCGCAACGCTATATCTTGAGTATTTCCCAATTGAGGCGAGGCTATCTTCTTTCCGGCCAACTGTTTTATATTTTTAACCTTCAAGTCGGAACGGACCACCAGCGCCGCTCCGCCGCTGGCCGCTCCGGAAATGATCTTCAATAAAGCGCCGTTTGTTTTCAGATAACCGTTAATGGCCGGATTGGGTCCGATATAGGCCAAATCCAATTGTCTGGCAAACATCGCCTCAATTACCGACGGTCCGGCGTTGAAGATAAATTTTCTGATTTCAATGTCATTGCCCAATACTTTTTGAAAAGTTCCGTCAGCCATTCCGATAACCGCTTGAGCATGCGTAATATTCGGAAAATACCCTACCCTGATGATTTCTTTTTTAGGAGCGGCTTGAACCGATAGAGCCGCCAAACCCAATATCAAAAAAATAGTCGCCCAGCGAACCTTCACCGAAATATCCCCTCCTGATTGATCACTGATTTTTGATGCCTTGGATATTGTATTCAAAAATTCGGTTGGAGGTCAGCCTCAAGATATTTTTTACTTTACCTAAAACAAAAAATCCGGAATTATTCCGGATTTAAATTGTTCTCAATACCTTTTTATAATAGTTTTATTGGTTTTTTTCAATTATCTCCAATACTTTTTCCGATTCTTCATATTCCAAAGTATTTTGAATATAGGTTTGAAGATACTGGCCGTCGAATAAATTGATCCGAATCGGCGGTTGCACCGGTTCCCCGTTTTGGTCGAGATAAATCCGAATCTCGGGACGGAAAGGCGCCCCCTGGTTAATCCCGATAACTTTGGCGATTTCACCGGTGTTAAGTTTTACCAAACTGCCGATTGGGTAAATAGCCATACAAGCAACGAATGATTTCAATATTTTAATATCAAAAAGATTCGGCTGGCTTAATAAATTTTTCAACGCATCATAAGGAGTCATCCGGCGGCGGTGTTTTCGAGGAGAGATGCAAGCGTCGTATACATCGGCAACGGCGATAATCTTTCCAAATAAATGTATGTCCGCGCCTTTAATCCCTCTCGGATATCCGCTGCCGTCAATCCGTTCGTGGTGTTCATGAATACCCCTTAGCACCGCTTCGGAAAAGCTCCCGGATTCTTTTAAAAGCTCCAAGCTGTAATCCGGATGGCGTTTTATTTCCAGCCATTCCTCGGGAGAGAGCGGCTTGTTTTTATCATACATATCCCGGTTAATTCGCGTCATTCCGAAATCATGCAGCAGGGCGGATAACCCCAGATCCTTTAGTTCCGGTTCGCTAAGTTTTAATTCCTTACCGATAATCATCGCTAAAATCGCCACATTTGTAACGTGAGCGAATAAGTAATTATCATGGGTTTTGATGTGACTAAGGTTTAACAGCACATTGGTATTCAACTCGATCTGGGAATCAAGATCGCCCACCATCCCCCGTAACAAATTCAGATCAATATCTTTAGCGTTTCCGGAAGACATCATATTCTCGGTAATATCGACGACCCGATCGTGGGCGGCGGAAATCTGAGGAGCTATGGCTGCTTCTTCCTGGTCTTTTAGTGAAATAGGCGTCTCTTGGATCTCTACTTCACTAAAACCCCAAAACTTTAACTTGGTTATCAACTCCGCGGTTAAAACCGTATCCTCATTTAACAACAAAATTCCGTTATTTTGATATACGTCTTTGGCTAAAATCATCCCTGGAACAAGGGCTGAAACTTGAACTGGTTTCATCGATCTTTCCTCCATTATTGCCGGTACATATAAAATAAATTTAATACAAGTAAAGACGCAGCCCGGCTCCGCCACCGGTTCGACTGCGCCAAATACCGATGCGAGCGGCTATTTGTCCGCTTCTCTTAATGCGACATAAATAGAAATATTGCCCAAATCGGTCTTTACCGGAATTACTAAGATTTGTAAATCTTTTATCGAAACCTTAACTTCCTTTCCCATGAATAAAGAGGGAGGAGTGATGTTGCAACAATAACCGTTATTCCCCAACTCCGTGGCGGCATTGCCGGTAATAATATTACCCAATTCGCTGATAGCGCTCTTGGCGATCTCGTCAAAATCGCTAATCGGTAAACCCATTAACATAACCGAAGCCAATTTTTGAGCGGTATCCGTAGTCATGCTATAAATTACTTGACCTAAAATATCTCCCGTAACACCAATTATCGTATTGACATCCATTCCGGCAATGGGGGACGAAGCAAGGCTTAATTCGCCCTTACTCACTTTAGTCTTGCCTACTTTTTCCAAAACCATAAAAGCTGCTGAAACAAATGGATTAATAAATTCTACTTTCATGGGACACCTCATGAATTCTAGTATTTACTTGCATTTTCGACTCGCTAATTTTTCTCTTTCCTATTATCGGCACGTTTCTAGAAAAAATCAAGTTATCCAATTAATTTTTTTAAAACTATCTTTTACCGGACTCCGTGGTTCTGTGGCCAAAAAATTCCCGGCTGACAACGGCTAAGCTTTCCAAATCAATCCATAGTTCCCCCCGGAGATATTCTCCGGCGAAACAGTCGCCGTCAGGAGTATTGATGATCGAAACCGGTTGCGGCAGTCCTTTTCCATCAAGCCATTTACATAGTTTAAGATAACTGATTAACGGCCGGCCTTTTTCCCCAAACAAGCCCGCTCCTTCGAGTATTTCACCGTTTATCAATACTTTTACCGAATTGATGGTCAAGGTATTGGTTGTTTCGCTCCATTCCAAGGATTGCTTTGCTCCCTCATCCAAGCCGTCAATAGGGAAATATTCGGGGAACAAATCATTCTCGGGCGACATTGAACCGGAAGGATAATAAAGACCGCTAACATTGCGCCGAAGATAAACCCGGCCGTTCCAATAAAAACCATCGCTTTCCGCCGCGCCATGATCTTGCTTGATGATTATTCGGCGCGGAACAGTTATCGTTAACGGTTTCTGCGTCTTAATCAAACATTGCAACGCCTCATAATGAGGTTCATATTCCCAGTTTAATTCGGTCAGAACTTGCTTGATCGTCATTTCGAGGTCGACCCGGCGATAGATATCCGGGAAAATGTTTAGCCAAGCCCGATTATCATGATCAAGCCTCCCTTTTACAATCTGATAACAGACTTTGACCGGGGTCCCCACCGGTACGGTTGCAAAAAGCTCGCCGATATCTTGATTATCCATCCGGAAACATCCCTGAGAAGCGGGCGCGCCGATGGACCAGGCGGCTGAGTTGCCATGAATACCGTATCCCTTATTGTTTAAACCCATCCAATATTTGCCCAAGGGATTATTAGGTCCCGGCGGGATTGCCGGACCATTCTCCGGATACCATGTCGGATTGATCACTTTATTGACAATGTGAAAATCGCCGACCGGAGAAGGAGTATCCATCTTCCCTACCGCCACCTTATATATTTTTAACAGCTTACCATCATGATACAGATACAGTCGGCACTCGGGTATGTTAATCATAATAGTCCACGGATTATCCGCCGCCGTCGCCGGAACGTCTCCGCCGGAAAGAAGCAACCCAAGGCATAAAAAAAATAACCTCAATCCCTTTTTGATTATCATATAACAAACCCCCCGCCTAATTCCTTATAATTTACGCGGAGAGTCTGTCAGATATTCTTCCGACTATCAACACCGCGGGTAAAATCCGCGGTTAAATAATAAAAGTATTCCAAAGCAAGGTCTCACCGGACTCTGAATGTTTCGACTTTCTAGGACTTAGATCGCTCCCGGACTTCCATGTCCTCCGCGACTTCGTCCCATCCTAGGACTTAGATCGCTTCGCCTCTCCTGCGTCGCCTCACCCCTCGCCTCACCCCTCGCCTCACCCCGCACGTGGTTTAAGCGCTTGATGATAGTTGGTTGCCCCCCTCTCCCGCAAAGGAAGCATTTTTGAAGGTCGTGAGAGAGCATGATTGAAGCGAGTTTTCGCGTTTCTTTTTGATAGATCCCCGGCCAAAAACAACTAAAACCACAAATATACCATGCACCTCTCTTAAAACACTCAGAACAGAGTAACGTTCGTGAAGAGGGGCGTGGCTGTCAAATAACTAAGACTGATCCGATAGCGGGTGGCGGTGAGGCGGTTTTCACAGCCCCGGCATGCTGGGATGGGCGACTAGTCCGGTTCAAAAACATCTTTGGCATTCCGGCGGCCAATTCTTCGCTTAACTTGCAGTACCGTCCCTTTGGAAACGATTTCTTCGCCGAAACGGTCCCGCAAACTATCGATGGTATGATGGAGTCTGATTAATTCAGGATCTTCGGATGCCGGCGGCTCTTCAAACAACTCCAATTGTAATGATTGACGATTATCAAAACCGCTAACGCTGACGCCGAGCAGCCTTACCTTTTTCAAACCCCATTGAACCCGGTTCGCTAATTGCAAAGCCTCCCGGTAAATCTTTTCTTCAAAATCGGTCGCTTCTTTCAAAGTAATCCTTCTGGTGATCGTTTGAAAATTCTGATCGCGAATTTTTAGGGTTATAATTCGCCCCTTAAGAAAATGACGCCGGAGCCTCCGGGCTACCTGTTCGGATAGCCAAAGCAACACGCCGGCCAAAAATTCCCGGTCATCGGTATCCTCTTGAAAAGTAATCTCATGACCGATGCTTTTATAATCCTCGCCGGTTACGACCATCCGGTCGTCGATCCCGTGAGCGAGCAGATATAGTTGCCGTCCGGCTTCACCAAATTTTTGAACTAAAAAATCCGGATTTAACTTCCTGAGCATCCCAATGGTATGTATTCCCAATTTAATTAATTGCGCCTCAGTTTTCGGCCCGACTCCCCATAATCTCTTGACCGGGAGGTTTGTTAAGATCTCCTCCATATTATCCTTGGTTATAATAACGAAGCCACCGGGTTTTTTGAGATCCGAAGCCAGTTTGGCCAGAAATTTATTCGGGGCCAACCCCGCCGAAGCGGACAGCCCCAACTCGCTACGAATGCTATTTAGAATTTCCCAGCCGATTTGTTCAGCCGGGCCGAACAGAGCCTCGGAACCGGTTAAATCTAAAAATGCTTCGTCCAATGAAAGCGGTTCAACCAATGGAGTATAGCGGTTCAATATTTTCATTATTTGGCGCGAAACCTCAGCATAACGCCACCCGCGCACCGGTAAAAAGATACCGTGCGGGCAGCGGCGCCATGCTTCCCGGAGGGGCATCGCCGAATGAACGCCGAACTTCCGGGCCTCATAGGAACAGGTGGAAACCACTCCGCGGGAGCGCGGATCTCCGCCGACAATTACCGGTTTGCCTAGATAAACCGGATTATCATGTTGTTCAACCGCCGCATAAAAAGCGTCCATATCAACATGAAGGATTTTGCGTTCCATCGTTATCCCCTAGGCTATGCTTAGGTCCCATAATATATCTTCTCACGCGAACGCGCGTTCGTCAAGGGTAATAGAAATACGACATTTTTAGCAAAATTTTTAAATATAAAAAAGGAATTTGGGGACCCGTAGAGAAAAATATGTTTTAAAAAACGTTTGCTAAAATAAAATCGAGGTTACCATGACAACCATCAAAGATATCGCCCGCAAAGCCGGAGTCGCTCCCAGTGTGGTCTCCAGAGCCCTGAATAATAAATACGGGGTCAAGGATTCTACTAAAGATTTAATCCTAAAATTAGCCCAAGAAATGAATTATTATCCGAATACCGCCGCCCGAAGCCTGGTAACACGGAAAACCGAAACTATCGGAATTATGATGGCCGACATTTCGGAACCATATTATTCACAATTGATTAAGGGCATGGAATATATAGCAAATCAAACCGGATATACCTTGCTGTTTTCAAATTCATATGAAAGCGTCGAACATAATCGTGTTTTGCATAAAATGATTTATGCCCAACGAGTAGACGGATTAATAATTGTCGGAAGCAATATTCAGGAAAAGAATTTTTCATTGTCCCTTTTGGAAAAGAAGATCCCTTTTGTTTTAGTAGAAAGAAATTTCTCGGATCCCCGCGTCAATTGTATTTGGGTCGATAATGTCGGAGGAGCGTACCGGGCCACCAAATATCTTATCGAACAAGGCCATCGAAAAATCGCTCACATAGCGGGAAATTTATACTATCAAGTTGCTTTAGACCGGCTTGACGGTTATAAAAAGGCTCTTCTGGAAGCCGATATCGATTACTCCGAAGAACTGGTCGTATCGGGCAATTTTGTCTGGCAAAGCGGTTATGCGACAATGAAAGACATCTTAAGACATCATCCCCAATGTACGGCAGTATTTGCTGCTAACGACGCCATGGCTTACGGCGCCTTACAAGCGATTACCGAAGCCAAGCTAACCGTACCGGATGATATAGCGATCATCGGCTTCGACGATTTGGAGTTTTCCAGCTTAACCAACCCTCCCTTAACAACTGTCCGTCAACCGCGCTATCAGATGGGTCAAAAGGCAATGGAATTATTGACCGATATCCTTCGCGGCGAAAAGAAAAATGGAATTAAAATCACTTTAAACCCCGAATTAATTATCCGACGCTCCGCTTAAAAATTTTTTTAACGTTTAACAAACGTTTGTCAAAATGAAGGAGGAATAACTGTGGCTTTACTTCAAGAAGCACTGGTTGGAAGATTGGGTTCCAGGTTTAGCCTAAACTTCCGACCGAGGGAACTCAAGGTCTATTTGTCTCCGATGGGACGTTTTTACGATCAACCGGTCGAGATGGGCATCGGTCTTCGTTTAAATGGAAAGAGCCATATCCTACCGTTTGCGAATATTGAAGGAATCGAAACCTTCTCCAAAGTCGAACAAGAATTCTTGGTCGATGGAGTTGAATACAAAGTTCGCGACGTTGAGTTGGGATTGGAGTTCGTATGCCGGGTTCACGCCCCCTTTTATCCGGAAAATCGAAAAATATCCACTGCTCCATTCTTTTATATCGACTTGGCAATCTGTAGCTTTATCCATGGGCGAAGTAAATTTAAACCCGTAAACGGCGAATGGATTTTTTTTCTTTCCGGCGCCGAAATCCGTACCGATAAAAGTTTAACCTTACCGATAACCTCGCGATTAGCCAAAGATTGTTGGTATTACACGAATGAACGCCCTCCCGAATCACGCTCCCTTTTTTCAGAAAGCTCGTTTAACGGTGAAATTAAAGTGTGTCCTTTATTTTTAAATTCCACCTGGCAAACTACTCATGAAATAACAAACGTTTGTTTATCGAAGCGGTTTAATCTGGAATCACCGAAACAGGTTTTACGAGAAACATTGATTATTGCGGGATTCCAACAGGATACGGTCCTGAAAGTATGGCAAAATGATTGTCGCTTTTTGTATACCGAATATTTCGCCAATATCGATGAGGTCATTGAATATGCCCGTTCGGAGCGGGATGAATTGCTCGAAAAAACGGCTTTATTTTGCGATACCATATACCATTCTTCAATTAGTAAAGCCGCCAAATCATTAATAGCTTGCGGATTTCAAAATTATTTGGCTAATTCTTGGTGGGTCCGGGATCAAAACGACGCCGACTGGTTTTTTGTCTGGGAAGGATGGTGCGGCTTTCATTCCACTTTGGATGTAGAATACAACAGTTCCTGGTTCGCCTTGCTTTTCTGGCCGGAACTGCTCGCCAAGCAAATGGATTATTGGTTCCAAAGTATCCAACCCGAAGGTTTTCCCAGTCATGATATCGGTATTTTACTGGAGGTTAATTCCCAAGTCTATCCTCACCATATGCCGGTTGAAGAATCCTGTAATTTGCTTTTATTGACCTATGTCCTATGGCGTTTCAGAGGTTATCGGAAATGGCTGCGGCATTTACCGGAACTAGTCAAAGTAGTGAAGTATCTCTTAACCACGGATACTACCGGTAACGGCTATCCCAATATAGGAGTGGCCAACACGATTGATGACGCCGCAGCATCGGTTCAATTTGCCAAAGAGCAAACTTATCTTGCGGTAAAGGTTTTGTCGGCTTTAACCGCTTTTCTGGAATTAACCGGCAACATACCTGATTGTGACATCCTTAAAGAGTTGGCCGCAAAATCGAACCGGATGATCGACAAAATTAAAGACACCATGGAATCGCAAGCCTGGTTGGAAGATCATTACGCTGTTTGCCTACCTCAATCCACCGAAGATTTAAAAGATGTCTGGACCGGGAAAAAAATCGAAGGCGAGGACCTTAATGGTTGGGACGCCTATTCTTTATACACAACCAACGGCCTTCTGTTTCTGCTGGCGACCGGTATCAAACCGGATTTAAATTATGAACGATTGCTGATCGATCTGCAACAATCAATGAATAAAAGTATTACCCCTTTTGGCTGTACCCATAGCAGCATTGACCGCAGTAATGTCTGGATATCCCAGAACTTCTGGCGGGATCAGATCGCCTGTTACCTAGGTATCGATCTGCTGGATATGGCGGAACGTTATTGGAAATACCTCGAATGGGAAAATACCCAAGGCCGCGGTGGATGCTTCGTAGACACTTATGGTTGGAATTGGCTTTCTTATTACCCACGCGGGATTACCTCTTTTGGAATTTTGGCAAGCGCTCTCGGAATGCGGGTTAATGCTGAAACAATGACCATTGATCTGTCCCCGGTTCGTTTACCTTGCAGATTTCCACTAACCATTATAGCTGATTGGGAAAAAGGTTCCATCCCTTGGATTGAATGCCGGGTGGAGCATGGAAAAATCCGATGGCTGTTGGAAGACCAATCCCCTAACAAATGGCGAATCAACATCAACTTTGATAGTGTTAATTTACTCAAAAATTAATTCATGATTTTACTCCGAACAAATTTGTAAAAAGGAGGTGGGATAAAGACCAGAAAGAGTTTATCGTTAGGTTTTCCATGGATTATTTTAACTAAAGGGAGGAGTAATAGTGTTTAAAAACAAAAACATTACTATTTTGCTGGTAATTGCAGTGATCGTGATAATTGTCGGCATCTTGTTATTTCCGGGCGTCCAAAATTCAATCAAGACCGTATTTAAAGGAGGTAAAGCAACAGGACCGGTTAAATTAACAGTCTGGGGAAGAGACCTTCCCAACGACGATCCGGCTCATGCATACATTAGAGCGGTAGTTACCGGGTTTCGAGCCGAAAACCCGGATATAGAGCTGGAATATATTGCTTTGGGTGATCCGGGACTTATGGACAAGACAAAGGTCGCCATGGCAAGTAACAAAGACCTTCCCGACATCTTTCAAGGCTGGGGCGGTTCCGTTATGGGCGGTTATGCAGATGCCGGACGGCTGCTGGACATGACCAAGGAATTAAAGTCAATCCCCTGCAGCGCAGCCGCGCGCGAAGCTATGACTTGGAAAAAGAAGATCTATGGTGTGGCGCCGTTTTTCGCCATCGCCGGTCTCTTCATCAACGAGGATATCTTTAAAGCCAACGGGCTAAAAATACCGACCACCATTGACGAGCTGGAAGCAGTAGCCGACGCGCTAAAAGCCAAAGGTATTCAGCCCTTCGCTTGCGGCGCCAGGGATAAATGGCCGCCGCTGGCGTTGTACATGTACTTAACCGACCGTTACGGCGGGATTAATGCTTTCGACGACGCCCGGACCAGGAAAATACGTTTCGATAGCGACGCCTTCGTTCAAGCAGCTCAAAAGTATCAAGAATGGGTGAAAAAAGGGTATTTCGGCGAAAAACCGTTGAGTGAAGCATACGGCGACGCCGATAACCTAATGGCCACCGGCAAAGCGGCCATGCAAGTAACCGGTTCCTGGAAGTGCGCTCAATACGCCAGTAAGGATTTCACGGATCAGAACATAGGGTTCTATCCTTTCCCCGTGTTGCCGGGCGGCAAGGGTGAAATCACCGATATGATGGGTATGGTCGATATCGGTTTCACCGTGACTAAAGCGGCCGCAAACAAAAAGGACGCGGTTGTTCGCTTTTTAAAATACGCCATGAGTGTGGAAGCCTGCTCTGCTGAAAAGGGTCGTATTTGCGCCGTGCCGGGTGTGAAAGTCCCTACCCGTTTGACCGGAATGGCCTCCGAAGTATTCGGCAAGGCTAAAGCAATTCAGTTTTGGTGGGATCAAGATCTGCCGCCGATGATAACCAGCCCGTTGAATGATACCCTCCAAACCTTCTTTATGCCCGAAAGCGATGTCGTTAGAGCGTTGACGAAGTATGAAGAATTAGCGGAAGAACATCTGGGACCAGCTAAGGAAATTTAATTTATCCAATGCTACAGTATGCGGAGCGGAGACATTCTTTAGTCTCCGCCCGCTTACAAGGAGGTGTTCGGATGAAAAGCAACGCCAATGTATCTATCTTCACATCCGGTGTCAAGTATCAACTGAAAAGGGACTGGAATCTCATTATCTTTAAGAGTATCTTTCTCCTGCCCGCTCTGGCGTTTCTCGTGATCTTTATGTACTATCCGATCGAAGAGACGTTCCGTCTCTCGATGATGCGCGCCACCGGCCTGGGCGACACCGTTTTTATCGGATTTGATAATTACTTAAGACTGTTTAAAAACGATGAATTTATCGCCGGTTTTATAAATGTCTTCGCTTGGTCTTTCTGGAGCGTGATAATTCAAATTCCTCTGGCCTTTTTTATAGCTTTTTCCTTATCCGTCTATAAGAACAAGATCACGAGCCCGTTACGCGCCGTATATTATCTGGCGAATATTCTACCGTCGGCGATCACGGCTATGCTTGGCCGGTTCATTTTTGCGCCCAGGTACGGGGTGATCGCCACAATTTCAGAGAAGTTCAACTGGACCTGGTTAGGAAAGATCGATTTTCTCGGAGATACCAATATCGTCTTCTGGTCAATATTCACCGTTGCTACCTGGGCTTATACGGGATTTGGCATTATCTATCTGATGGCGAATATCGAACAAATCCCTATGGAGCTTCGCGAAGCAGCGGAGTTGGACGGCGCCAATAAATGGCAATACGCCCGCTTTATCGTACTGCCAATGATCGCTTATCCCATCCGCATCCTCGCTATTATCAGCACCATCGGCAGTCTAAAATTGTTCGACTTGCCATGGATGCTTACCGGCGGCGGTCCGGGTTATTCCACCTCAACACTGGTTATTGCCTTATATAAACAAGGCTTTGTCAATTGGCAATATGGCAGGGGTTCCGCCATCGGGGTTATAATTTTCTTACTTGCTTTAATCTTCGCCGTGACCCAATTTTCGCTGCAAGGGAAGGAGGGTAGCGTGAAATGAATGATACATTCCTTGAAAAAGGCGTTTCTAAAAAACATAATCAATATTCGGAAATTTTTATTACAGCCATTTTAATAATTTTAGCTTTAGTAGTGATTTTACCACTTTTGCTGCCCTGGTGTTTCGTATTTAAAACCCAGCTGGAATTCGCCTATTATCCTTGGAGCTGGCCCAAGGAATTCAAATGGTCCAATTTTCTCTTTGCTTGGGAAGCCGTCCGGATTGGAGAAGGTTTATTAAATACTCTCTGGGTTTGCATAGGCGCCATTTTATGCACAGTACCGACTTCGGCCATGGCGGGTTATATCTTCGCCCGTTACCGAAGTAAATTTACGGAGATTGTATTCTATGCCATTCTGGCCGGTTACTTCGTTCCGGTACAGATGGTTTTGATTCCGCTTTATCAATTATGCAACAACTTAAATCTAACCAATTCGTTACCCGGGCTTTTTTTGCCGATGACCGCCTTTGGAATCCCTTTTTGGACAATGATTTATCGTTCATTTTTCCGTAGTCTCCCCAATGAACTGGCTGAAGCCGCCTGGATCGACGGCGCGGGACATCCGGGTATTTTCTTTCGAGTCATGCTGCCCTTGGCCAAACCGGCTACTATTTTAGCTGTCCTTCTTGTCTTTATTGGTTCTTGGAGCGATTATCTATTGAGTTTGATCATGCTCAACGACCAAAAACTCTTTACCATGCAATTACGTATAGCCCAGTTTATGCAATCGACCGGAACTCATAATATGCCTAGGTATGGCGCAGCCGCGATCATCGCCGCCGCGCCCACTATTATGCTGTACCTAATCTTCCAACGTTGGATAATCAAAGGAACCTTAGCCGGCGCTCTTAAAGGTTAATCATCGGCGCAAGGTTGGTGAAGATGATGATTATTAATCCGATTCGGATATTAATCGCCATTGATACGCTATCCATTCGAGAATACTTAAATATGGTCTTAAGTCATGAACCGGACATGAAAATCGTGAATTCTGTTGGAAACGCCGCTTTAGCCCTTGAACAGGCCTTAACATTAAAGCCGAATGTAGTCTTAATCGATATTGAGACGGGTACCCTTCGGGCCGGAGTTGACACCATCCGGACCTTGGCCGCGAAAGCTCCCGACATACGTGTATTAGTGTTTTCACATTTAACTTACGAAGAAACCGTATTAGCCGCTTTTGAAGCCGGCGCCGTTGATTATCTGCCTAATAATTCCTCCGTTATCGAAACATTAGCGGCCATTCGGGCTGCCGTCCAAGAACATCCCCCCATCCGGCCGGAAATTGCCAGACTGATCCGGAAGGAATTTCGGACGCTTCGATCTCAACGGGCTAATTTGGTTGCCACTTTAAATACTGTTTACAAATTAACCCCCACTGAGTTGGAGTTATTAAAACTATTTGCGGAAGGAAAAACCCCAAGCCAAATCATTACAATGAGACAAATCGAAGCATCCACCTTCCGGACTCATGTCGGAAACATGCTCAAGAAATTTAAAGCAAACTCCGTTGGCGATGTTGTATACCAACTAAAACATTTGGGTGTTTTTGAGGCTTTTATAGCGAAAAAACATTAAACTGTGGTATTTAAATTTATGACCGGCATCGAAAAGATTCTTAAGGATTCAAGATTATTCAAGGTTAGTGAGTGAAATATTTATTGGAATTTTTTGACCGGGAACGGTTAGGAAGAAGATGATGAGTAAAGATTATCAAAGAGTTGAATTCAAAAAATGAAAGCTTATGTCACTTTTTTTTCGTCCGGACCAAGACGTATTTATTCGAAAAATGGATCAACAATGAAGCTGCCAATAAAATCCCCAAAATAATCAATTGCTGTTTTCCGGTCAAGACGATCCGATCCAATGGGTTAAATTTAGCCCCGGCCGGGGTCGCCCAACGCGATACCGGCGCTATCGCAATCGCCAACGGACCCAACAACAGCCAAGTATAAAAAGCGGCGAACAGCCCGTGTAATAACCGGGCGATTACATAGGGGACCATTCGAATATCGGTATCATGAATCACGCTCGCCACTTGACCATGGACCGATAATCCGCTCCAGGCAATAATCCAACTGGTAATGATCGCTTTATCCAATAGCGGAACCGATGCGCTACTCGCGGCCATGGCGCCGAGATCGATTTCCAAAATCCCGTTAAAAACAGAAGTCGCCAATTCAGGACTGATCTTAAAGACTTTCAAGATATTCCCGATTACCGGTGTTATCATATTTAAAATCCCAAAAATCGCCGTGACCTTCACCAACACTGAAAACAGCATAATAAAACCGCAAATCATCAATAAAGTGGTCATCGATTCTTTGACCGCGTCTCCCATCAACCGACCGAAAGGCCGTCCGTCTTCGCGTCGGGCCTTAAATAACGCCCTGACGGCGCGGTTAAAGATCCCTTCTTTACCGGAACTATCCCGGAAACCGTCCGGCAACGGTTGATCATTGTAATGATAGTATTTAAAGATGATTCCCACCGTGAAACTGGCGACATAATGAGCAGTCGCCAGAGTAATCCCCAAAGCGGGACGGCCGAACATTCCCACCGCCACGGCGCCGAAAATGAATAACGGATCAGCGGTATTCGTAAAAGAAAGCAGTCGCTCCCCTTCCACTCGGGTGCACATCTTGTTGCGCCGAAACTTGCCCGTGATCACCGCATCCATCGGATAACCCGCCGCCAGCCCCATTGACAAGGCGAAAGCCCCCACTCCCGGCACATTGAATAAAGGGCGCATCAACGGCTCCAATAACACTCCCAGAAAGTGAACCACTCCCATACCCAGCATAATCTCGGATAAAACAAAAAAAGGCAGCAATGACGGGAATACTATTTCCCAAAAGATCTTCATTCCCCCAATGGCCGCGTTGACCCCTGCTTCGGGATATATTACCAGCGACAGCGTGAGCAGGGACACCAGCCCCGCCCCGAGCAAGACGTTGATTCGTTTTAAGATCAAGATTCGCATTATTTTTGCGCCTCCTTTTTATTCATGAATTACATCTAAAACGCATCAGATCCTAGAAAATGTTTTCTCCGTGTCTTTGTGGTTAATAAATGAATTGGCCACGGAGACGCAGAGACACAGAGTGAAAACTAATTTTTCATCTAAGACCCCGGATGGGTCGAAGTCGTGGAATCCATGGATAGATGGCAACGACCATTAACGCGCCCCGCCAGGCCGGGGCGGGCGACTACTTAGGCAAATCTCAACTGATTCTATCCATCCGGTCAGCCTCATGATGTATGGAAAGAATCCACATCTTAGCTTACTTTTTAAATATATGGCAGTCCAGAAATGAATAGAAGTGAAAGGAGCAATCGGGGAAAGGGAGGTTGAAAAGCATAGGCTTTCCTAAGGAGGATTTATAGTTTTAATCGCTAATATCTTTAAAAAAGATTTTATTCCCAAATTACGAGGTATCCGAATGAACCCCGAATTGACGCATTTAACTGACCCAATTGACCCGGCCTGGGGAAAAGCCGCTTTTATCGATGTCGAAACCACCGGCTTAAACCCGGCCTACGAAGAAATTATCGAACTGGCGATCGTTCTTTTTGCATTCCACCGGGAAACAGGCGAAATCATGGGAATTATCGATGAATATACCGGACTGCGCGAACCTTCCCGCCCGATTTCGAGGAGCGCCTTTTTAGTCCACCGTATCAGTAAGCGGGATGTCCGCGGGAAAACCCTCGACCATTCGAAAATTGAAAACCTGATCAGTCGAGCCGATTTTCTAATCGCCCATAATGCGGAATTTGATAAAGGATTTGTCGGGAAAATGTTTCCGGCAGCCCTTTCGAAGCCCTGGTATTGCTCGATGAACGGTATCAAATGGTACCGGAAGGGATTCGCTTCAAAAGCGTTGCAAAATTTACTAACCGCTCACCGCATCCGGGTCGACCGCTCCCACCGGGCCGGGGCGGATGTCCGGGCCTGCTTGATGTTGTTATCATTAATGAACCAAAACGGCATCACTTATTTCCAAGAAATGCTTAATGAAAGGAAGAATGCGTAAGCCGGCCCTTATCTTACCCGCTGATTCCGGCAAGAGATTTGAGCAAACTTCGGGCCGCCTTCTGGGACTCCACGTAATAATGGGCCTTGGTAAAGGCGGTGAATCCCACCTTTATGCTCCACGCCTGTTCCGGTAAAACGGCGAATATGTCTTCGTCGGTCCAGTCATCGCCCATTCCCAAAATAAAATCCCACTCTTCCTTCTCCAACCAATGAACCGACGCCTTTCCCTTATTGATATCCACCGGTTTAACTTCAACCACCTTGTTTCCCAATAAAACCTGAAGCCCGGTAGAATTCAAAAAAACGCGGATGGCATCCATTAATTCCTTGGCGCGCAGCGAACCTAACTCCGGTTCCGATTTACGATAATGCCAAACTAGGGAAAAAGACTTTTCTTCGATAAACGCGCCCGGGGTTCGTTCGGCGAACACCTCAAAAACCGGGTAAATATTGGATTTCCAATCCTCCGGATTCCCTTTTTGGGTCGACTCCCAATCCGGATAATCCCGTTCTTTAATCCAGATTCCATGTTCGGCTACAAGATCAACCTCTATTCCGGCCAGCCATTCCGAAAGCGAACCCCGATCGCGGCCGCTGATAACCACCACCCGGTTTTTCGGATCACCGGCCAGATTTTTGAGCGATTCAATTAACTCTTGGTCCGGTTTAGCTTGTTCCGGCTTTTTTTTGAAAGAGACCAAGGTGCCGTCATAATCCAATAATAATAATCTGCGGTTCGCTTGCTGATAATCAGTGAATAACCTTTGTTTCAAGCGACCGGCCAATAAGCGCTGCTGATTCTTTTCCTGATTTTCCTTGGTATTGACCAACTGCTCCACAAAATCATCGGCCCAACGGAAAACGTTATATCGTTTAATCCGTTTTTGCATCAACTTTAAAGCGGCTTTTTTATCCTCCTCGGGCATGGTTAACCCTTGATAAATCGCCTCGGCCATACTATTGACGTTATTCGGGTTAACGATAATCGCCTCTCCCAGCTCCGCGGCAGAACCGGCGGTTTCGCTTAAAACCAATACTCCGTTTTTATGCTGCCCCTGACAGGCCAGGTACTCTTTGGAAACAAGATTCATACCGTCACGAACCGGAGTCACCAACGCCAAATCGGCGGATGAATAAAGACCGATCAAGGTGGTAAAAGGAACCGAACGGTACATGTAAAGAATCGGCGACCATCCCGGAGTCCCGAAACGGCCGTTAATCTTGCCGACCAATTCGTCTACTTCTTTTTTTAACATCCGATATTGCTGTATCTTATCCCGGGAAGGAACACAGAGCATTATATAAGTAACTTTGCCATGCCAATCGGGGTGATTCTCCAAAAACAATTCAAACGCTTGGAGCCGCTCCGGTATTCCCTTGGTAAAATCGAGCCGGTCGACGGAGAGGATAATTTTATTCTCCTTCATGGTCTTCATCAGATTATCATTTTCCGCGTTAACCTCTTCGGAAGCGACCCCCGCAATAAATCTCGCGGCGTCGATGCCCATTGGAAAAGTATCAACCTTTACCACTCGGTCGCCGGCCACGATCTGGCCGTAATTTTGTTCTTTTCCAAGAATCCGCAAAATACAACTGAGAAAATGCCGACTGTAATCATAGGTATGGAAACCGATTAGATCCGCTCCCAAAACGCCGTTCAAAATCTCGTTCCGCCACGGAAGATAGCGGAAGACCTCCATCGATGGGAAAGGAATATGTAAGAAAAATCCGATGGTTGCTTCGGGGATCTCTTTCCGGATCATTTCCGGTAATAACATTAATTGATAGTCGTGGACCCAAATGATATCATCCGGTTTCACCGTTTCCAACAGCGCCTTGCAAAACTTGGAGTTAACGCTTTGATAATACTCCCATTCCGAATGGTCATAAGAACACCTGGTTGTAAAATAATGAAACAAAGGCCACAAGGTATTATTACTGAATCCGTTGTAATATTTTTTGATTTCGATGTTGGAAAGATAGACCGGATAACAGTTAAACTCGTTCAATAATCTGTTTTTCAAGATATTTTTCTCTTTATCGGTAGTCGGATTATAACCGGGCCAACCGATCCAAAGACCCTCATTCTCCTGGTGATAAGAAGCCAACCCGGTGGCTAAACCGCCCGCGCTGGGATTGATCTGAATTTTCCCGTTTTCCTTGAAAATGCTAACCGGCAGCCGGTTGGAGATAATCACAACCCTCCGGCCGCGCAACTTTTTGGCTTTATCCGTCATTACCAACACCCCCTTTTCTTTGTTTCTCCACTCTTTCCCATGACACCTTTTCCAATAAGTAGTTTTTTAATTTTTCGGTGAAGTCAAAAGTAAAAGTGGAATGTCAAAAGTTAAAAGTAGAAAAAGTCTAAAACAAAGGATGTCAGTTAATGATCAATACCTTTTAATATCACCATTCTTTCAAACATTAACCAATGTTTTCAGCGACTCCCGCTGCAACAGGTACTCCCAGGCGTTAATGGCCGCTTTGGCGCCCTCGCCGGCGGCGATAATAATTTGTTTTTCCGGAATCGTCGTGGCGTCGCCGGCCGCAAACAAACCCGGTATGTTGGTCTTGCATTCACAATCGATTTTAATCTCGCCTTTTTCAGTCTTTTCAACCAAGCCCTCGAGAAACTCGGTATTCGGGTCTAAACCGATCTCAATAAATACTCCCTGGACCGGTATTTCGAACCGATTTTTGTCTTCCAACCGCTCCACGGCTATCCGCTCCACCAACTTAGACCCTTTTATCTCAACCACGCTATGCTTCAAGTATTGTTTTAACTTGGAAATACCGGATAACCTTTTAATTAAGACAGCATCAGCCGTTAGTTCGGTTAAGGAGATCAAGTGAATCTCCGAAGCATAGATGTTCAGATCAAATACGGCTTTCAAAGCCGAATTTCCCCCGCCTACCACCGCCACCGGAACATTTCGGAAAAGCGGCCCGTCGCAAGTGGAACAATAACTCACTCCTTTATTACGAAACTCGTTTTCGCCAGTGACATTTAAAGTCCGAGGCCGTTTACCGACAGCTACGATTACTGTTCGAGCCAAATACTCCTCTCCGTCAACGGTTTCAACGGTAAAAAATTCCCCATCTCTCCGGATCGACCGGACCTCGGTCTGTTTCTCCTCCAGTTGGTGTTCTTTAACCTGAGCCTGAAACCGATCCATTAGCGCCCGGCCGTTGATCTCCGTAAAACCCATATAGTTTTCAATATCCGAGGTCCAATTTACTTGTCCGCCGAAATCTTTGCTAAAAATCGCCGCCTTCAACCCTTTACGCGCAGCGAATACAGCGGCGGTCATCCCGGCCGGACCCGCCCCGATAATTATCACGTCGTACATTTGATTCATCCTGCTCTATTGGCTATTTTTACAGACTCAATGATGTTTCGTTCCGCGCTCAATCTCGTTCCGCGTTCCGCGTTCAACGTTCCGCGTTTTTACCGCTTTGTCAATGAAGTAATCCCAAGCGTAAGTCTTAAAACCAGAAATTCGGGATAGGCTTGAAACCATAGATTATAACCACAACAATAGACTTGGATCTATGGATCCAAAACTTAACTCGGAACTCGGAACCCGGAACGATAGACTCGGAACCCTAGGCCATAGACCAAACCCGGAACCCGGAACCCGGAACGATAGACTCGGAACCCTAGGCCATAGACC
>JAAYHS010000018.1 GCA_012735315.1 Bacillota bacterium
AATCAGTTCCTGGTTGACGGTTGCCATGGCCTGGGAAGCTCTTAGCTCCTAATTCACGAAATTCTTTCTTCCAGCGCCAAAGGTTGTTTTCTCGAATTCCTAGTTCTTGAGCGATCTCGCTAACTTTTTTACCACTGGTTTCGGTAAGCATCACTGCTTGTTCCTTGAATTCTTTAGTGTATACTCGACGTTCTACTGTCATTACACTCAGCTCCTTGTTTCTTTATTTTATCTCTTAACTGAGTGTCTGGCAAATCGGGGGAAGGTCATACCTTTACTGATGATGACGGTAATGAACATAAGATTGAATGCAATGAAAGATATTACATGCCGACTGAGATAAACTGGCTTCTGAAATCCCTGGGGTTTAAGAAAGTTGATATCTTCGGGGCTAAACTAGGGGCCTACTCACGGGGAGATCGGCTCACGACCGAAGATTTTGAAATGCTTGTTATAGCTGAAAAGTAGTTTATAAATGATCGATCGAAAGGGGAAAGTCCCATGGGGACCGTTGAAAAAAACTGGCAAAATCAAATTGATTGATCAAAGAAAAATTCAAAATTTGATCGTAATCACATTAAATTCCGGGGACACCTGTTATAATGAAGCCAACAATAAATAAGAAAGGGATGAGAACCATGGTTTTTAATCGCGTAACAGCAGAGCATCTAAAGACACTGGAACAATATGCGCCGGTTGTCGCCCGCGTGCATGGGGGGAATCACCCGGAATTTCATGAAGTCCGTAAATTATTTGACGCGATCAACAAAAAGATTAAAGAAGCCGGAACCGGAAAACCGGAATTAAACGGTGAATTCCAACAATTGCGGAAAATTACGGACAATTATATCGTGCCGGATGATGTCTGTGAAAGCTATGCCGCGGTCTACCAAATGCTGGCCGAATTGGATGAGGCCTATATGGCTTAAGGGAGTTCTCAAAAAAGGGGTAAAGGCGGTGGCGGCATGCAGCGGCTTATTTTAAAGAATAAAAACAGGATTACCTTAATTAGCGGTATTTTGATCGCCCTCGGTTTTATCAGCAAGTGGACGATGGACAATCCGAAGCTTTTTGAAGGGGCCTTAATCATTGCTTCAATCTTCGGGATCGCGCCGGTTGCGATTCAAGCCTATCAAGCGCTGAAAGTAAAAGTAGTCAGTATCGATGTTTTAGTTACAATCGCCGTTGTCGGCGCGTTTTTCATCCGCAATTTCGAAGAAGCGGCCATTGTCGCCTTTCTTTTCCTCTTCGGCGCTTTTTTGGAGCAACGGACCTTAAATAAAACCCGTTCCGCCATCAAAGAACTGACGGAGATGGCCCCGGAAAGCGCTCTCAAACAAAGGGAAGACGGCGAGTTCGAAGAGGTGGAAGTGGACGAGGTTGAAGTCGGCGATGTTTTACTGGTTAAAACCGGGGCCAAAGTTCCGGTTGACGGCCGCGTGATCTCCGGTGAGGGCAGTGTCAACGAAGCGAGCATTACCGGCGAATCCATTCCCGTGGCGAAAGAAAAGGGGTCAAAGGTTTATGCCGGGACCATCCTCGATAATGGGACCATTCAGATTGTCGCCGAACGGGTCGGCGAAGACACAACCTTCGGTAAAATCATTGAACTGGTCGAAGAAGCCCAAGAATCAAAATCGGAAGCCGAGCGTTTCATCGATCGTTTCGCGAAATACTACACCCCGGCCGTTCTCGTCCTCGCTTTTATCGTCTGGTTATTCTCGCGCGATCTCGAACTGGCCATTACCATTCTCGTTCTCGGTTGTCCGGGAGCTCTGGTCATTGGCGTTCCCGTCTCCAATGTAGCCGGGATCGGAAACGGCGCCCGTCATGGAGTCCTTCTCAAAGGCAGTGAAGTAATTAGCGATTTTAGTAGGCTGGATACAATGGTCTTTGATAAAACGGGAACCCTAACGGAAGGAAAGCCGGCGGTCGCCGAAACCGAGTATTATGGCGATAACATCGAGGAAGTATTAGGTTATCTGGCCAGCGTGGAACGGGAATCGGACCACCCTCTGGCCAAAGCGGTTTTAGAAGCGATTGGCGCAACCAAATTTTCAACCGTGGAAGCGACCGAAGTGGTGAAAGGGGGCGGCATCGTCGCCCGGGTCAATGGACATCGCATCGCCGTCGGCAATGCCGCCTTGATGGAAAGAGAAAAGGTTGACCTTAGCGCGAAAGCCCGCGCGGATCTGGCTCGCTTCGAAAAGAAGGGCGATTCCCTGGTCTTAACGGCAGTCGATGGCCGGCTCAAAGTTTTAATGGGGGTCCGCGACCGGATCCGCCCCGGCGTGAAAGAAGATCTCCGCAAGCTAAAGAAATTAGGAGTAAAGAATCTGATTATGCTGTCCGGCGATAACCAAGGCACTGTTGATGCCGTCGGCCGGGAGCTGGGGCTGACTGAAGCCCGCGGCAACATGTTGCCGGAGGATAAAGCGGCCTATCTTAAGCGGCTGATCGAGGAAGAAGGCCAAATTGTCGCCTTTGTCGGCGACGGCGTCAACGACAGTCCGTCTTTGGCTTTGGCGAACATCGGCGTCGCGATGGGCGGTGGGACCGACGTGGCGATTGAAACCTCCGATGTGGTTTTGATGAATTCCGATTTTAGCCGTTTACCCCACGCCCTGGGCCTAACGAAAGCGATCGCCCGCAATATGAAACAAAACATTTTTATTGCCGTCGGTGTGGTCCTGTTCTTACTGTCCGGTCTCTTGTTTAGCGATTGGGTGAATATGTCGCTCGGCATGTTGGTGCACGAAGGCAGTATCCTGGCGGTAATTTTAAACGGGATGCGCCTTTTGCGGTACCGATTGAGATAACAAATATGGGGATAAACTGTAAAAAACTTGGCGCACGGTAAAAGAGCCGCCAAACATGCCTAAGTAAATCTAAGTTTAAAGGAGAGATAAAAATGAAAAAAGCAACGATTCAACTGGAAACCTTAACTTGCCCTTCATGTATGCAGAAAATCGACAAGGCGGTAAAATCTTTGGAAGGCGTGGACCAGGAAAGCGTAAATGTCCTATTCAATTCAAGCAAGGTCAAGCTGAACTTCGATGAAGAAAAAATATCAATCGCTCAAATCGAAAACGCCATCGCCGCTCTCGGGTATGAAGTCAAAAAATCGCAAGTAAGTTAAATAAGAAGAACCGATGACCTAATACAAGATTGCTATAGGAAGTGGTAAAATGTCAAAGCGGACCGTTGAAGAAAAACTGGCCCAATCATTGACTGCCGAATCAATCGAGCTGATTCCATACCTTCCCTATTTATTACAGGATTTATGGGAACTGGGTTCATCGCCTGAGGATATGCTGGAGATGATCACTAAACATCTTCGGGTCTCGGCGGAAACCCAGGCGCTTGATTTGGGCTGCGGCAAGGGAGCGGTCAGCGTTAACTTGGCCAAGGAACTCGGTTGCAAGGTGAAAGGGATCGATCTCATTCCGGAGTTTATCGCTTTCGCGGTTGATAAAGCCCAAGAATTCGGCGTCGGAGAATTGTGCGAATTTGCAGTGGGAGATATCACCGCAGCGGTTCAGACGGAAAAAGGCTATGATCTCGTCATTCTCGGGGCGGTCGGCGATGTGTTGGGGAATACGGAAGAAACGATAACTTTGTTGAAAAATACTGTGAAAAAGGGCGGTTATATTATTATCGATGATGCCTATGGGAATGATGAGACCGACCCCCGTTATCCTACCAGAGAAGGATGGCTGACGGTTTTTAACCGCACCGGAGTGAGGCTGATCGACGAAAAAGTAATTGAAGACGAAGAATTGGTTAGCCTTAATAATCAACAGCAAGCATTGATAGGAAAAAGAGCCAACGAACTAAAAAGAAAATTTCCGGAAAAGGCTCATCTGTTTGACGGCTATCTCCGTAGCCAGCAGGCCGAATGCGCCGCGCTGGAAAAGGAAATCTCGGGGGTGACATTACTTTTACAGGTTATCGATTAGTAGGTAAAAAGATCTGTTCCCGCAAATTATCATTTCTCTGAAAACTTTGTAAAGAACCGGTTGCATCATCGGTCCGGAGCGCTTAAGAATAATTTCAATATGAAAAGATAACATGACACACAGTTGTCAACTTTCCAATGTTATATTTAAAAAGAGATTATTAGGAATGGAAATTGGGGGTGTGAAATAATATGCCAAGGCCGGCAACGAAAAAGGATTTAATTACCGCCGCAAACGAGCGATTTAACGAGATGTGGGCGCTCATTGACGGCATGACTGAAGCGGAACGCAGCATGCCTTGCTTGCGCTCATCGAAGGTTTTTCCAACGAGGAGTTATTTGAGAAACAGCATTTTAAATGGAGCGGCACAACTAATATCGCCAGTTACTGTATTAGCGCAACAAGCAGTCATTATGACTGGGCGATCAAAAAGATAAAACGGCAGATAAAAAAGGCGCGTTCTAGTTCGTGATATGAAGCGCCGTTGGATTTAAAAAAGAGGCAACGTACGGTTGATAATCTTGATTACCCGCAGGCGGTATCGGCTATCGGCGGCACTGTATTAAAAAGTTGATGCGATTTTCCATTTGCTCTAGAAATCATCTTAACCTGACATTTGTACGTCAGGTTTTTATGATATTATAATAAAAAACGGAAAGAGACGATGGCCGGAGCGTTGAAGATGAAATTGGAGAGAATGTTATCGATAGTTATCGAAACTCACCAACATTGCCGGCCAATCCGGTTATGTGCAGGCAGGCGACGAGATCATAATCGATTTGTCCCCATGGAACCAAAATGACCAACTGGGCCTCAAAATCCAAGAGATTAAGCAAGCCATACGCGAGCGGAAGATTATCGAATTTCAATATTTTAGCAATGAAAAGCTGACCGAAAGAAGGGTGGAGCCTTGTCAGATCATTTTTAAACAAGCAAACTGGTATCTTTACGGATATTGCTTGCTGAGGAAGGATTTCAGGCTGTTTAAGCTCAGGAGGATCAGCGGTTTAACGATAACCGACACCAGCTTTGAACCAAGAGAGTTTTCCATTGACCGGTTGAGCTGGGATGGGGAATCGGACGGCGATAAACACTTACCAATCGTTGTACTGTTTGACAAATCGATGGTGTATGCGGTAAATGATATTTTTGGCATGGATAATTATGAAATCGCTCCGGATGGTCGGCTGAAAGTAGAATTTCAGATGGAGATCAGCGGATGGTTATGCGGTTTTCTACTCGGGTTCGGAGACAAAATCGAAGTAGTGGAGCCTGTCGAACTCCGGGATAGGATCAAGAGCATGGCGGAGAGTATTTATAAAGTATATGAAGAAAATTGACATTCGTTGACGCAATGACAGGCGCTTCCCAGAAGCACTATGTTAATTTTTTAAGAAACTTTTTGAAACCTTCGGAATAAACGATCTCGCCGGAGTTAGTCACCCAGAGGACTTCGACGCCGTCAAAACCCGCGACGAGCTCTTGGCCTTCTTCAAGAGGCATATTGAAAACGGCCGTCGACAGGGAGTCGGCGAGGCCGGAGTCGCGGCAGATCACCGTAACGTTCGTAAAAAAGGCGGCAGGCATCAGGGTGTCGGGATCGATGATATGGTGGTACCTTGTTCCATCAACAGTGTAATACCGCTCATAGGAACCGCTGGAGACTACTGAGTATCCGGTGATCAATACCTGACACAACTCCGGATTCGGGCTTTCTTTATCCGGATTTCTGACCCCGATATTCCAAGGTTCCACCCCTTTTTTCCCCGGTTTGCCGCCGATGGCGCGCACATTCCCGCCTACGCTGATCAGAAGGGAAGTGACGCCTTCGGCCTCCAGATGCCTGGCGGTTTGCTCGACGGCATAACCTTTAGCCACCGCCCCTACGTCGAGGCGCATCTTAGGATCCGAAAGGTATACGGTCGAAGCTTCTTCGTCGATAATAAGGTCCTCGATGTCCGTATGCTCGGCGGCCTCTTCCAGCAGCTTCCGGGGAGGGACCTCGGCGTTGAGCGGATCGGAGATGCCTTTTTCCCTGTAGTCGTGCCAGATCCGGAGTACCGATCCCAAAGCGATATTTGTCTTGCCGTTAGTCGCGTAATACTGCTCTTTGGCAAAGAGAAGCATCGCGATCAACTCCGGGTCGACCTTGACCGGAGCTATGCCGGCGTTATCGTTAATGGTTTTGATGTTGTTGAGACCATCATAGTTATGATAGATATCGAACAGCCGGTGGTATTCCGCGAGTTTGTCCTTGATCCGTTGGGCCAGGACGGCAAATTCCCGCTCGCTTTCGGAAAAGCCGACGACCGAGGTTACGGTATCGAACAGCGATAAAAACTCCGCCCGGTATCTGGTTGGTTTTTTGGCGCATCCGGTCGCGCTCAGCAACAAAACTGCGAGCAACGAGATGAACAGTCGTTTCATGTTTCATGTTCCTTTTCTACGCTGAAATGGTGAGTCAGGGCATTAAAAAACAAAGGCTGCCTCTGACCTCGCTTTTAGAGATAAGAGGCAGCCGGAGTAATTATTTTGCCGCGGCTTTAGCGAGAGCGGCTTGGAGGTCGTCAATGCTCATGGTCACTGATGCCAAAAGGTCGCTGTCGGTCGGTTTCCCATCTTTATTCACGGCAATATTGGCCACCTGATCGGGTGTCTTGCCGGTTACGTATTTAGCGAAGGCCGCCGCCTGTTCATTCCATTCCTTCCCGATTTTGGAGGCTTTTTTCATTCCGTAAGCTTCACCCAGCTCGTTCTTGGACTTGATAGCGGCCGTCAGATCGGAGGTTATCTGGCCGGACGCGTCGAAGTTAACCCGGCCCTGGCCGGCGTCAATGACACAGCTGGTGATCTTGCCGTCGGCGTCTTGGGTAATGGCTACATAGGTAGAATAGGCCTCAGCCAGGCCCGGTTTTTCACCGGCATTGACGGAATGCTCCATATTGGTCGCGATCCCCAGACTTAGTTTGTCGGATGAAGATGCTCCAAGCGCTTGAGCCTGGGTTACAGCCTTTTCGATCGCGGCGAGATAGTCGCCGATCGCCATGGTCACCGAGGTTTTCAGATCGGAACCGGTAGGATGCTTGCCGGCATCCAAGGCGATCGCCTTTATCTGTTTAACCGTCTTGCCTTCCACATATTTGGCAAGGGCCGCCGCCTGTTCATTCCATTCCCTCCCGATCTCGGAGGCTTTTTTCATTCCGTAAGCCTCACCAAGTTCGTTCTTGGTCGGGAAGGAAGTATCCATCGGAGTGATGAGCTTACCGGACGCGTCAAAGTTGATCTTGCTCTGGACCGCATCGATGACGCACTTGACGATTTTGCCGCTGCCGTCGACCATGACCGCGACGACTGTCGAATCGATTTGGGCGAGTCCGGGCTTGTCCCCGGCGTTAGCGGACTTGCTTGTCGAAGTGATCACCGCCAGACCGGTTTTGACCTGATCCGATTTAGCCCCGCCACAACCGACCAGTAACGTAGAGACGAATACCAGCGTTAAAATCATTATTAACGCAATTATCTTCTTCATTTGTTTACCTCCTTCAAATTATTTTATTCATCATTTAAGGCGCGGATCAATCTCTCATCCGAGCGAAGTTCCACCGCCAATGCGGAAAGAGGTTCTTTGGTACGGTTCTCGTTGCTGCCGACCTCATATCACCGCCTCTCATTCGATGATCAAGTCCGGACCTTCGTGGTTTTCCTCCGCTGAAACGATCTTCAGTAGGATCTTGTTGGGAAGGCATGCGGCAAAGTGGCCGGCAAACCTCAGTCTGCCCGAACGGATACATACCTTGTCGGGACAGTCGGATTCGATAAAAGCGATACTTTTGTCGGCGTAGACCTGAAAAACCACTTCAGGCTTATCGGGTATGGAGAACGAACCTTCTTTGGCGGTTGAAAGTTGAATCCTATAAACCAGCGTGGAATCATGATAAATCTCGGCATATTCGCCTTTTTCCGCATAGAAATACTTGTTCAGTATCAAAAAAAGCAGAGCCAGAACGATTATGGCCGTGATGATAATTAGATCCGTTTTGCGCGCCTCGTTCATTGGGGACCCCAGCCCGGCAGAAAACTTCCTAAAAAGATCAATAGGGTATGGAGGATGATCACGATTAGGAAGTTTTTAATTGCGACGATAAAGGTTTCTTCTTTGATCTGCCTTTTAAAAAAGAGATTGATATTATTTTGCGCCGGGATCAGCGAAATTAGTAGAATCAAGCTGATTGGCGTCAGATAGCCCGTCGCCACCATCACGATTACCGACAGATATGCCAGGTAATATAAGGCGGCGAAAAGCCACAGGGCTTTTTCCCCCAGATAGTAGGCAAGGGTATACCGATTTACCGCCACATCATGCTTCAGATCGCAAATATTATTGGCAAGCATGATATTGGCGGTAAGGCAGAAAGGGAGGATCGACAGCAGAAAGAGCCCGGCGCAGGAACGAAGATCCAGAGTCACCGAGAGTTTCCCGCCCTCAAGGAAATAGGAAAAGAGGCTGCCTTCGGGAACATTGATATAGATCAGGATCGTCGGAATCACCATTCCGTAAAAGAAACCGGAGACTATTTCACCGTACGGTCCGTGGGAGATAGGTACGGGGCCGCAGGAATAGATGATACCGAAGAAGAAGCAGAGGACGCCCAGCAACAAAACCACCGGATCGGTCAGGTAAACGAGGACCAGTCCTAAAATGACGCTTACCGCAAACAATGAAAACAGCATCGCCTTGGCCTTATGCCGGGAGAACTGGAGCGGTAGACGGTTTTTTTTCGTATCGCAATAATTGTTGATCGTAGTCGCGGTAAGGTCGAAACAAAACATGCCCAGGAAAAAGACGGCCGTTTTGAGCGGGTCGATGGCGTAGCCTGATAAACGGAGATAGGCCAGGCCCATAAAAAACGGGAAGACGCTTGTTATTTTGGTTTTGATCTCGACATAGCTCAGGATCCTCCGGATGATGTTCAGCGAGACCGTTTTAGTGTCCGGAGTCCTCGTTACAATATTCATCAAAGTTGATCCTTTCAAGGAGTTAACTAGAGAGCGACAGCTTTGTCCAGCAGCAGCTCCAGCCGGTTTTTTTTGTTTTCCGATCCCAACGTGGCGATGAGTTTTTTCGCTTTCGACCAGCGTTCCCTGATCTTGGACCGCGTATATTCGATCCCTCCCGCCGCCAGTACGGCGGCCTTAAGTTCCCCTTCCGACAGGCCGTTTTCGATTTTACCGCGCAGTGTATTATCGGCTTGGAGCGCGTAAATAAGCGGCAGAGTGATCACCCCGCGGCGATAATCGGCCAGTACCGGTTTTTTCGCCTTTTTTGTCGAAGAGATGAAGTCAAGGCAATCGTCGACCAGTTGGAAGATAATCCCTAATTGTTTACCGATTCTAATATAAACATTTCCGGCTTCCGGGGGCTCATCGGAAAGCAGGAAGCCGGCGTGGAAGGACGCTTGGAACAGCGCTGCCGTTTTCCCGGCAATGATCTTAAAATACTCGCGCTCGGTAAGGTCGAAATTGCCGGTGTTGCTGAATTCTCCGATCTCGCCGAGGCAGATCTTGGTAAAGTAGGAGGGCAGGACAACGCTAATTTTATCGCGATCCGTTTCCCGTGGCGGGATCGCCGCGGCAAGGTCGAAGGCAAGGCAGAACAGATAGTCGCCGCAAAGGACGGCGATCTTTTGACCGAATTTCACATGCAAGGTATCGATTCCCCGGCGGAGATCGGCATCGTCGATGATGTCGTCATGAATAAGGGTGGCAAGATGCAACAGTTCAATCGCAGCGGCGGCATTAACCGTCCGTTGGGTGACAAGGCCGTCGCGCCCCAGAGCGCAGGCGAGCAAAGCCCGCGCGCGCATACCTTTCCCGGTTGCCCGGGCGAGATGGGAAGTCTGGCGCCTAATCAATGACGGAGCGTTCCTCAAGAGTTTTCGGACCTCCAATTCCGTCAGACGCAGGGCTTCGTCATATTCAATTCTGTCCGTGGCAGGATCGGAGTCGTTTATAAATGCCAAATTCGATCTGTTGATCATAATTGATATATAACCGCCTTTTGTCAGTTGTGCAGTTTCTTATTAACATATTAACCTATATTAAGGTAACGCCGTTAAACAGCATTAATCATGATAGATATATAAGCGTCTTACCCAACTCAACCGTTTCCAACCCTTTTTAAGGAGTGGAGTAACGTAATAGTCAAGACCGAAGATGCTGCCCGCGCCCCAGAGCATGACTATTGCCGCGAAGAGCATCCAGAAGTTTGACAGGTACATGCCCGTAGTGGTAATGAACATGGCCATCAATACCAGCGATAGCGCGCTGGACGGTGTGGTGAACAAGCCCCCGATCAGCGCAAGTCCGATGAGGATCTCGGCGCTGACGATCAATGCCTGCATCGCGACTTGGATCCAGTCGTAGGGCATGATGAACGTATTGATAAACCAGTTCAAAAGGGGAATATCCACCTTGAAAGCGTAGTCGGCGATGGTCGATTCAGCCAACGATTTGCCGCTGACGAAGATCAACTTGAAAAAGCCGAAGATATCCCAGTTCATAATGACTGTTCCGACGGAAGCGGCGGCTTCGGAGGCCGCCCCGGTGGCGGCAGTCACCGCATCGGCTGCCGAAGTTACGGCCCCGGTCGCAGCGGTCACGGCGTCGGTTGCCGCGGAAGCTACTCCGGTAGCGGCAGTCGCCGCGTCAGCCGCCACAGCGGTTGCGGAGTTAAGGCCATCGGTGGTGTTGCCCAGCAGCGAATCGAACCAGGCATTGGCCCCTCCGAAAAAGCCTTTGAGCTTGGGCGCTCCGAGCCAGCCGTCCACTATCTTCATCACGCCTTCGAACAGCCAGACTGCGCCCAACCACAGGCGGAGCGGAACCAAAAGGAAACTGGGCGTCCGGTTGCTCAGATGCCCTCCGACAAAGCTCCGTTTATTCCGGATGGTGAAAAATTCGTGCTTCAGATAGCTGAACACCTTATTCCAGCCGAGCACCTGGATAAAATAGACGATATTGATAAAGTGCTTCGTGAACATCGCGAGGAAAGACGGGAGGTTGATCATCAGCCCGGGCAAGCCCACCCTGGCGACCGCGTATCTCCCGCCGAGGCTTATCATGACCCCGTGAAATTTAGGCCGATACTCTTCCAGTCGGCCTTTACCGGTTATGGTTGCATAGATATTGTGCGCTACGGTAGCAGCGCTTTGTTCGCAGTTTTCTACCATTTGCGGCGCCGGCGCGGACTCGCCCTCGGGAATGTAATGAATGTTGTCGCCGGCAACATACAAGCTTTCGTCCGCAATACACCTAAGATATTTGTCCGTATTCAACCGGCCCCGGTTATCGCAAGGCAGGGTCTCCCCGGCTTTGCCGGTTAGATGAGCCGATTCGATGCCGCCCACCCAGATTACCGTACCGGTGTCCTGGCGAATTACCTTTTCTCCGGAGTTTAGGTCGATGTAATCGGGACCGATCGCGACGACTCGTGTATTGAGGATCATGCCGACGCCCATCTTCTCCAGACGGCGTTTTATTTTGGCCGAAAGCTTTTCCGGGAGGTCCGGAACGGGGCGGGAAAGAAGGTCGACATTGAATAACGATACTTCTTTCCTGTCGATCTCGAACCTGTCGCAGAGGATCGGCGCGTATTCGGCGAGTTCGCCCGCCATTTCGACGCCCGTCAAACCGGCGCCGACGATATGGAAGGTTAGCAGCCGGCGTCTTTTATGCGCGTCGGTTTCCGAAGCTGCTTGTCTAAAGCAGTTGAGTATCCGTTCTCGGAGCCTAATGGCGTCTTCATAAGACCACAAGGGCATGGAATATTCTTTTGCCCCCGGGATACCAAAATAGGTCGGCCGCGAACCCGTCGCCATCACCAAATAATCGTATTCATAAGAGCCGTTTCTGCCGAGGACGGTTTTGTTGGCGAAATCGACTGATTCCACAAAGTCCTGGATGAATTGTACCTTGCGGCCCGCAAAGATTTTTTTGAAACTGATCCTGATACTGTCTTCTTCGACTCTTCCAGCCGCGACTTCATGAAGCTCCGTCAGCATCGTATGAAACGGGTTTTTATCGATAAGGGCGACCGTCGTATCGTTATCCTTCTTAAATTTCTTGGCAAGCTTCTTTGCCGTAAGTACGCCGGCGTAGCCACCGCCGATGATCACTATTTTGTTCATTTAACTACCATTCCCTTCCCAACTAAGATAAAGAGAAATTCACCGGATTGCTATGCCGAGCAGGTTGTTAACAATTTCGCAATCATCATTATAAGATGGTCAAAATCATAAGTCAACAACCGATGAAGAGGGTGAAAACAAAAAGGAAACTAGTAATAAGAGGATAATCGGGTCCCTATTTTTGAGATTCGGACAAAAATTACCAAATCTAAAGAGGGATTTTTATCTAACATCATTAATTTACTATGTTTAATTGTAAAATATGAGCGGACGGATCGCGGGATTTTCAAAAAATTCAAGCCGGGTTCCGAGATGGAGCAGGAACTGAGTTAACAATAAAAGCGGTTTCTTAACGAATTTGTTAAAATGTTATATAATATTAGCAAAATTTGTAAAGAGAGGTAATTTTGTGAGCAATTCCGGAAAACCTATTCAGCTAATTAAAAGCTGTTATTAAGATCGGAGTTGTATTCCTATTATTTATTTTTTATATACCTGAATCCGTGATTTAATATTTTCCCAAGCCTCAAAGAGGTATTTTCTCCGAAAAAACGACCAGATTTCAAACTAAGTTTGACCATATCCAAGATATTGAGAGCTAATTTATGGCAAATTAATA
>JAAYHS010000142.1 GCA_012735315.1 Bacillota bacterium
CGACCCGTTTTATCAATAGGATCTTGTACGTGGAAATCTAATTCTTGCAAAAAACCCATGGTGACATTTTCACGGAATAAAACTAAGGCTTTTTACTGACATTTTCATAGACTATTGACAGAGGAAAAATGTGAACTGTACCGGCGGTGATAAAAAAACCGGGCTCCCGCCCGGTCATTGCGTATTTAATCTTTTCTTTTATGAAAAGATGGGGTCATTGGAAAATACTTATTCCCCCGTGGATAAATACTTCATAATAAAATCCCTGGAATCGCCGAGAATCCGGTCAATCTCATCCAGACCCATTACCGTTTCTTGGGGGACGGCAGGCGCTCCGTCCTTTTGGCAGAGACTCAACGGCAAATCCACGGTCAGGGGCAAGAGCGTCGACAAGGGCTTAATCCCGACCAACACCGAAGGGTAATCAATGCTCCCTTGACCAATGGCCGTCCACCGCTGGAACCTATTCTTGTTAAATGTCACCTATGAGAGAGGAGACATTTAACTTGACGCAACAGGAAATGAAAAAACTTAGGGTCATCGATTCGGCGATCACCGGGAATCACAATTAGAGAGGCTGCGGAATTACTTAATCTCAGTGAACGCCATCTCCGACGCCATTAAAAGCAAATTTGCAGAGCTAAAACGGTCAGAAAACTATCGGAGTGTTAATTTCGCTCATTTTCAGGAGCTGCTGAAGGAACATGAAAAAATTCAACTGAGTTGTCCATCTGTGTATCGTACTTTAAGCCAAACCGGGATCGCCAGTCCTAAGAAAAAGCGAAAACACATAAATCATCATTCTTGTTAAAGAAGGGAGTAGGAGAATTTTATCAGCATAAGCTCGTAGTTAAGTCCTTGGGAATAGCCGGGAGCAACGTCGAAGTATCATACTATGATGCGAGTTTTTAAAAGTTTTACAACCTCATAGTTGTTGGCAAGCTTTTAACGAAGTCTCAGAAGATAACAGGCAAATGCGCATTCCTTACGGGCCGAGCATTCCACACAGCATGCGGCTTTTTCTTTAAGAGGGGTAAGTAGTGTTCTAACTGGCATCTCACAGCATCTTCTTTATAGAGGCGAGGGTGCTGGACAATTTATTGACCACGATGCCGTGTGAACAAAGTCTGTCTGCTCGCTAACTACATGTCCTCCCCAGCCGTCCTTCGGAATAGTGTGCAGATTGTCGTAGATAGCCCGCCCTCCCATTATGGCAGTGGCCTGTCCCCAATCGACTTACATCGCCTCAACTAGATCAAATTCTAGCGTAATTTAGGCATTAGCGGGCTTAGCCGTGTGTCTTGGCTGCTAGGTAAATCTTTAAAATATCTATGGACAAATATTTTAACTTCCGGGGTTATAACCAAATATTTACACGGCAGATGATTTCTCGGATGGCAAAATTTACCCATGGCAATACTTTTTCGCTGTGTTTCGGGAATTCCAAGTCTTTATCGCTATTTCCCTTTGCGAAAATCATTTCACTGCATGCAGCTCTCGGAAAATCCGGTTTTACCTCCTGTTAGTTTAGGTGTTTGCCAACTCCAAGATTAACAGGAGAATTTTATCAATATAGCTCACTTTTATGCCGGTGTGTACATAAGTAATCTGAACAAACCCAAATCATGATCCTTACTATTATCCCTTAACTGCTCCAGATGCCAGTCCCTTTACCAACCATTTCTGTACTCGAAATGTATATATTCCTGTTGGAATAGTAACCAGTAGAGATAGTGCGCCTAGTAAACCCCACCTAATGCCTTCCTCGGTTCTTACTCTCGATACGAGAATTGGTAGTGTTGGCGCCTCAAATGTAGTAAATGAAACAGCAAAAAGCAGGTCATTCCAAGCCAATATAAAAGAGAAAACAGCTGTTGCAGTTAACGCAGGCGTAACTAAGGGTATGATTATTCTGTGAAAAGCACTCCAACGGTTGCATCCATCAACAAATGCAGCGTCTTCCAAATCTTTTGGAAGATCTAGGTAAAACCCTCTCATCATCATCGTAGCTAATGGTATGTTAAGTGCGGTGTATGGTAGGATCAGGGCTAGTCTTGTATCTAGAATACCAAGTCTCTGAAAAATGACAAAAAGAGGAACTAGCAAGCTCACTGGTGGAAACAATCTCGCACCCAAAATAATTAACCCGATAACTCCTGAGCCTCTAGGGCGTATTCGCGCCAAAGAATATCCTGCATAACATGCTACAGCCATAGAAATGGCCGTTGTTACCGCTGTTACTATAAATGAATTGAGTAAGTGGGAGAAAAACTCGCTAGAGCCACTTCCTTTGAAAATTTCTTTAAAATGTTCTAGGGTTGGCGAAAAAATTCATGCCGGCGGAATAGCAAATGCATCAAGCCGTGATTTAAAGCCTGCTAAGAAGGGAAGTCAACACTTTTCCGGACATTTCATTA
>JAAYHS010000143.1 GCA_012735315.1 Bacillota bacterium
ATTACTTCTCCATCGGATTTTCCCTTGGGATCGAAATCGCTTCCCCCTTTGCCGCCGCCAATCGGCAAGCCGGTCAAGGAAATTTTAAAAATTTGTTCAAAGCCGAGAAATTTAATGATTCCTAGGTTAACCGAAGGATGAAATCTAAGGCCGCCCTTGTATGGCCCGATGGCGCTGTTAAATTGAACCCTAAAGCCCCGGTTGACTTGGACTATGCCTTGATCGTCGACCCAAGGGACCCTAAAGATTATTTGTCTTTCCGGCTCAACGATCCGTTCCAAAATACCGGCTTTCACATACTCCGGATGCCGATCCAGAACCGGTTCCAGAGACTCCAACACTTCTTTTACCGCCTGATGGAATTCTGGTTCATTGGGATTACGCTTAATAACTTGTTCCATCAATTGATTGATATAGGACATAAATCAATGCCGCCTTTCATCATCTATTTTAATCCGTTAGTTTGATCGCTCAAACAAAGGATTATCGCGTAATTTTCCATTTTATAGAAAAAAATCTCATTTTTTTGTATTTTTTATTATTTGATTTTATGCATTACCCTTTTAAATGTCAAGTAAATATAAGCATGTATTATGAATACAATTTTCATTGTCTCAAAAAATAAAAAAGAAGTTGCGCAACAACTTCTTCATAATCCAACATTTCAGCTCATTTATTATTTCAGGACTTATTTTCTCGCTTCTTATTTGGGTGCCCAAACCGGATCATAATCGTTTGCTTCGGATAATTTGATTACCTTCCCGTCAAGCGTTACCAGATAAAGACCTGCCTTTTGAAACGAATGGTTTTTACCGGCAAAAAGCAATTTATCCCCATTGGGCGACCACCTTGCTGGTGTAAGCGGAATCGCGACATTAGTCCTAATTTCATCTTCGAGTCTGGTTTTCAAATCATAAATAATTAGCTTTGAATTAGCGACAATCGCAACCTTTCTCCCGTCCGGAGACCAGTCCGGCAGTATTGGCTGCGTTCCGGTTTTGGCCAATAGTCGGTCATAATCGTTACCGTCAACGGCTACAAGATAAGCGCCATAAGTATAAGTGAACATCACTGATCCTTTTTCGCTTACTTTTCCTTCCACCTCGGCAACTTTCGTAAAAGCAATCATCGCACCGTCGGGGGACCAGTTTAAGTTGTCGTTATAATCTATATCTTCAACCTTTTTACTGGCATTAGCAAGCTCAATGATATTACTGCCATCTTGATTCATCACTATCAGCTGATTGTATGTACCTAAGAGTGTCCTTTTTGTTGATAGATATGCAATTTTACTACCATCCGGGGACCAGGCGGGAGCCTTATAAGTCCCACCTTCCCTGGTAGTTTTCAACCGTTTCGTTCCATCCGGGTTCATCAGATATAGATAATCTTCTTTGCGGTATTTTTCAAGGTAAAGAATTTTCCGGCCATCAGGAGACCATGAGGGATAGGAACCTTCAGTATCGTTCTCCGATAAACGGGTCAGATTACTGCCATCCGCGTCAACGGTACAAATAATATTTTTATTTTTACTTTTAGCCACAAAAAGAATTTTAGCGCCATCCGGAGACCATGAAGGCGGATAATCACTGGCGCAATTTCTAGCCACTTCAACTTGCCCGCTGCCATCGTTATTCATGACCCGGATTGCAAATTCTTTACCTTTTTTTGAAAGGTACATTATTCTCTTCCCATCAGGTGACCATTGCGGCTTTATATCGTCATTCTTGTTACTGGTAAGCCTTTTCAAACCCGTCCCATCTTCATTGATCGTATAAATCTCGAAGTTGCCATTCCTCTTAGAAACAAAAGCGATCTTCCTAACCCTATTTATGGCTGAACTATTATCTCCCGTAATATCGGAATCAGCTTTGGTAATGGGGATTAATACCAAAAATAAAATAGGGATCAACACGATCAACCGCTTAATTCCCACGAAAATCTACCTCCCGGAATCAGTTGGCAAATCTTAATTACCTAATCTATTTTATCCTAAATTGGATTATTGTCAATCTTTCTATATAGTAAGCCTCGATTTATCTTGTATAAAAAGGGCTGTCTCGCAAAGAGACAGCCCTCTGGTTTTAACAAACGTTAATCTTACCAGAAGCTGACGTAGCAGCTGGCATATACGCCTTCTTCTTCACTCGGGGTATCTGCAGCTTTTGTGTACGTGCCAAGTCTAGCCTCGATCACGCCATATTTGTAGCCAACATAGAAATTGGTGTAGTTATTTTCTTCATCAGCTTCTTCGTCTGCTTGAGCAGCCCTGTAGCAGAGGGTTACATTGTCAATCGGTTTGAATTTCAAATCATACAACAGACCGCCCTCTGCAAATTGATAGCCGTCATCCATACCTACCATAGCTTCAAAGTTGATAGCATCAACAGAAGCACCAACTTGAATAATGCTGGCATCTTCTGCGCCGGGTGTATCAACGGAAGCATTAAGATAATCAGCTTTGATGGTTCCAAAACCTAACTTATAAGAACCACCGACGTTAATTTCGCTGAAGCCATCCTTATCGTTGTAATGACCAACATGAATGTCTCCGCCATCAAACTTGAAGGTAGCAGCGATTGACATTTCATTGTCTTTATCTTTATCATAGGTGTTAAGTCCATAAGCAAAGTTAACTTCTACGGTGTCGGTTACATAGTCAATACCAAGTACGTTGTCCGTCAAGTCTCTGTCGAACATGCAATCGGTATGGGTTTGAAGCGGATCAATTCCCCACATTCTGTCCATTCCTTGGTTACCTTTTTCATTTTCGAAATTGGTGTACCAAATGTTGAAGTTGGAACCGCCAACACCGTTAATACCAAATTCATAGATACCACTGACGGCAAGGCCTTTATCATTATGTTTGACAGGGTCCTCATAATATCCATTGAGTGGCCATGCATCAAGTTTAGCACCAATGGTACCCCAGCTACCGGTCTCTTCATCTTTGACAGTACCTTTCAGTAACAATTTGATACCGCTGTTATAAACACCACTCGGCATGTTTTCGCGAGCATCGCTATCCACATAACTCCAGGTAATTCTTCCGCCTACATACGGATCTAAGGTAGCGGCGGAAGCCGCAACGGCTAAAGAAAATGTTAACACCATTGCTAAAGCAAGTACTAATAACTTTTTCATTAAATACGCTTCCTCCTCTTATTTTTTAAAAATAAATTTGCCTGATCAAGCACTCTTCTAATCCATTTGAGCTGATTCTTTTCATAGTTTCGAAACAGAACATCTCCCGGATTAAAACCGCTTGATCCAAACTCATTTTCTAAGCCTTATCACCTCCTTCCCAAATTGAAAGCATAAAGGTTCGTTAACGTTAACCAAATATGTAGTTACGTTACAAATTTATTATCATATAGTTAATCCGAAAAACCCAGACTGATATTTCCTCGACAAACATTTTAAATATTGTAAATAATTGTATTTTTAGTCGGTCTTTTATAGACATCGCCGCAATCGCAATTG
>JAAYHS010000019.1 GCA_012735315.1 Bacillota bacterium
AAAATGATACCGGTTAAAACCGGTAAAAAACCTTGGACGGTGATAATAATGGGTTTTATATCGGTTTTAACCGATAAGATTAGTTGCAGCCACGGATTTCAATCCGTGGATTGGGGATCGTGATTGGGAAAGATGGATTGGAGATTTTGGCAAACTAATGATTGAGGTAAAAAACATGAAAACCCGCCACGGGTTAGAAACCCGTGGCAAAAAAATGATACCGGTTAAAACCGGTAAAAAACCTTGAACGGCGATATATAATGGGTTTTAATATCGGTTTTAACCGATAAGATTAGTTGCAGCCATGGATTTCAATCCGTGGATTGGGGATCGTGATTGGATAATGTGGATTAGTTATTTTGGTTAAAAGTGATTGAGGTAAAAAACATGAAAACCTGAGAAAATAATAATACCGGTTAAAACCGGTAAAAAACCTTCTCGAACGGCAACATATTATCGGGTTAATAGAAAAAAGTTCGTCTAGAATGAATTAAAATCCCCTAATCCGTAAAATCCCGACTAATCCTGGTCCGGACGAATGTTTTAGACCAGACAACTCAACCCTAATAAGGGGGACTCTTAAATCAATGAAAAAATTCCTCAAAATCATCACCTTAACCTTTGGTTTTTTCCTTTTGGCCGTTTTAGGCTACTATCTAATCATTATTATCAAGGCGCGCGTGGAGACACCCCGCATAATCGGCCAAGCCTTGCGGGCTGAAAATATGGTTTTGAAAGTAAGCGACCTGAGCGAATGGCAACTGAACGCTTTGTTGAAGATTGAAGATCCGGCTTTTTATCGACATAAAGGGGTTGATTTGAGAACGCCGGGAGCGGGTTTGACAACCATCACCCAGGGCTTGGTTAAAATGTACTATTTCGAGCGCTTCGAAGCGGGTTTGGCCAAAATAAAGCAGACCCTGATCGCCAGGTTCGCCTTGGACCCGTTGGTTGCCAAGGATCTTCAATTACAATTGTTTATCAATAATGTATATTTGGGAGACGTCAACGGTGAACCGGTCTATGGATTTGATAAGGCGGCGCGTGTTTATTACGGGAAACCGGTCAATCAATTAAGCCAAAAAGAGTATTTATCGATCGTGGCGATGATCAATTCGCCGCAAGGCTTTCATATCCTGAAACGGCCCGCCGCCAACGCGGAGCGGACGGAGAGGCTGATGAAGGTGGTATCCGGCGAATATCGGCCGAAACATTTGATGGATCTGTATTACGGGAAACTGGACCGGGAAACTCAAAAGTATCTGGCCCCGGCGTCTTATTTTCCGAAGCTTTATGAAGATTAGGCGGTTGAAGGAATGGAGACTACCCGGCTTAATTTTTGGATGTTGGCGCGGTGGCTGGAAGAGGAGCTATTAAGATAGTCGTCCATTCTCCCGGTATGAATATATTTTTTTACGATAATTCATACCCTTTCAAATAAAAATGAATGGTTTTTTAAAAAATATGTTGTTTTTTCCAAAAAATGCGCCTAATTTTATTAGTCAAGTGTGTTTTTTAACTATCCATCTGCATTATTTCATTATCAAGTTGCATATTACAATTATGCAGGTGTTTCCCTGCTTCGATGATTATATTCCGCGTTCCCCAGAGCTTTTCCATAGGGAAATGCTTTACTTCCTCCAATAAGAAATGAGGCCTTTCACACCAAAAATCCGCTCCGTCCGAATACCGCCAATCTCTTTTTGCTTGCATGGTATCACAGAGGCCTGCTTTGAATACATCAAATATGAAAACGCCGTCTTCATTTAGCCCGTTATAAATCTTCCTTAACAAAACCACCTGTTCGTCAGGGGTTAAAGCGCCGAAGTCGCAATAAATACAGATCGCCATATCATATCCCGCGCCGATATCGTCTTTGATATAATCTTTACATTGATAGTCGATCCGGAGATTTTCTTCAGCTGCTTTTCTTTTCGCATAGGAAATCGAACGTTCCGAGATATCGATTCCGGTGACGGAATATCCTTTTTTCGCCAACAATGAAGCATATAAACCCGGGCCGCAACCGAGATCTAATACCTTTCCTTGAGGCGAATTATCTAAGATCCATTCAATTGTCTTTTCAATTGTATTTATGTTGCGGCTGGCAACGTCGTTACTCAAGTTAAGATGGGCGGATAACATGTTTTGCGAAATATAGTCATCCGTCCAAATGGAGTGGTCGCTTCTTTGATATGCTTTTAAGTCGTAAAAAATCAAGCGCTTTTTCAGCCCCTTTTGGTCGTTTTACGTATCTAATCACCTTTGGAGCCCATTTCAATTGTAACCCTGTTTAACCACTCTTTTACCGTCTCGGTAAAAAGATGCTCCTGCTCAATTTGGAGATTGTGAGCGGCCTTGTCAAGTAAAACAAAGGAAGCTCTGGGGTATAGATCAAGCAGTTTCCATATACCCCGGTAACCGACGATGGAATCTTGCCTTCCCGCCAACATGAGCGTAGGTTTCAAAAACGGCTTTTCAAAGGCATCCACATTGAAACTCAGGGGTTCCCGGCAGTTTTCCAAAAACGAACGGTCGGCCATTTTCAGGCCAGGGAGAACTTCTGTTTTAAACCGTTCCCAGACCCGTTTGTTTTGGATGGTGTTGATTCCTTTTCCTTCAAAATATTTCCGCTCTTCTTCCGTGAGACTTTCAAGGAGTGCGTTGTCTCTTTCTAATACTTGAAATTGACCTCCTTTTTCTTCCGGCCCCCTCATAGGCTACAACGGGACAAATTAAAAGAAGTCCATCCACGGATGAAGGACGTTTGTTGATTATAGCTCTGGCCAATAAACCTCCATAGGATTCGCCGGCCAAAAGGAAATTTTGGTCGGGAATGACGGCATCGATAAAGTTTAAAACCAAATTAAGCATTTGATTCGAACCGGTAATCACGGTGCGCCTTTGGTTCTTCCCATTCAGGGTAAATCAAAATAGATGCGTTGCCACGTTGTATTGGTCGTTTTGAAGATAGGTTCCATGCACCCTTTCATCAATCTGTGGTCCGGGGACCGTCCGTGAATCATTAGAATCGGCTTGCCTTCGCCATGAATTTCATAATATATATTTATATCCCGTACTTTGCATTCCATATTGTTCTCCTTTGGAACATGAGTCAAATTTACATGTAATTATCTTCTATAGCTTTTAGTTAACTCCTTTATGATTTATTGGAACATTGAAACACAGCTAAAAGAATTACTAGTCCGGGCCGGGCATCAAATATTGCGTTGCAATCTTAATAATAAAAAACCCGGACTATCAGTCCGGGGTTAGCAAGATTTATTATTTGGTCCCTTTTTCAAGAGCTTGTTCTTTGGTGGGGACGCTTTCCCACAGAGAGACATCCACCCGCCGGTTCTGCCACCAGGATGATTCATCATGGCCGGTAGCCAGCGGATATTCTTCGCCGTATGCATAGATGACGATCCGATTGGCGTCGATTCCGTTGTCGACCAAATATTTCTTGACCGACTGGGCTCTGCGGGATGAAAGTTGGATGTTATAATCCTTGGCGCCTCTTTCATCCGCATGTCCGCCCAGTACGATATGTAGGTCAGGGTTGTCCTTTAGAATTCGGACATTCAGATCGAGCGCGGACGTTTGGTCGTCACGGATATTTGACTTGTCGAAATCAAAGTAAATTGGTTTCAAATCTTTGTTAGGATCGACCTTTACCACCGGTGTTGGGATCAGCGTGGGTTGTAGTTGCGGTTCCGGTGTCGGTTCGGGTTTGACTTCTTTAACCGCGGGAGCGTTGATGGTGAATGCGCCGGCTAAAACGGCCGGTTTTTCCTTTTTACTCATTGAGCCGATATTTACTACAACCACATCCCATTGGCCTTCGGCTTTTCCCGATAAATCGACGGCGCAAGTAATTTGTTCCTTGGCGACTTCGAGATTGGTGGCGATAATATCGGGTTGACCCGCTTTAGTGAGTTTGACGTATGCCGATTTATGAAATTTAGCGCCTGAAACAACTATATTCACCGATTGGTTGTTAAGTCCGTTGTTTGGAGAAACGGAAGCGACTTCCGGTACGGGACAGCCTAAAGCGATAGCAGTGATACTAAGTAATAATACGAGCGATAAAACGGTTACAATTAATTTTTTTTGCATTTGATAACCTCCATAAGATTAAATTATTATGGCGAAGTAACAAATCACCTCCTTATTTTGTTTACACTTATTATCCCAAAAGGTAAAATTTAGGTCAAACCTCGTCTATCTCTAATATTAGGTCTGGGGCATGATTAACCGACCGGGTCGATAATATAATCCAAATTAGATGGAAATATTAGTTGTGGGTTTATTTTAAAATAACGCAGTTTTTTGGGTTAAGTTTCCTGATAGTCACCAAAAATTGGAGCTTGATCTTATTAAGCCTCATTATTTGGGATTTGTCAAGTAATAAATAATCCGGAAGGGTTTGAAGTTTTACGCTAAACTCCGGGTTTTAAGTTTGCCAACCCCAATTCCCCCGCCAATTGATCCACGAATTGTTTCGCGGTGCGTCCGGAACGTCCGTTTTGGTAGTTTTCCCATTGGATGGCGCGGGCTTCGATTTCGGATGGGGGCAGCTTGATCCCTCTTTGAGCGGATAACTCTTTGACAATCGTCAAGTACTCCTCCCGGGTGGGAGTCGAATAGGTTAAGGTAACCCCAAAGCGGTCGGAGAGAGAAAGTTTTTCTTGGATCACGTCGTTGCCGTGGATTTCTTCTTCGCGATCGGCGAATGTTTCCGCGACTAAGTGGCGGCGGTTGGATGTGGCGTAAATTAACGTATTGGAGGGTTTGGTTTGCAATCCGCCTTCCAGAACCGCTTTCAAATGTTTGTATTTTACTTCCTCGTCTTCGAATGATAAATCATCCACAAAGAGAATAAATTTCAAGCCCCGGTCTCTCAAAGCCGCAACAATTGTCGCGAAATCGCTCAAATCTTCCTTATTGACTTCAATCAGTCGTAATTTTTCTTTGGAGAAATGATTGGTCAGGGCTTTAATCGACGAAGACTTACCGGTGCCCCGGTCGCCGTAGAGCAAAATATTATTGGCGGGCAAACCGTTGAGGAACTGCAGGGTATTCCGGATTAAAGTCTTTTTTTGGTGTTCGTAACCGATTAAGTGATCGAAGGTAATCTGATCGGGGTTTGTTACCGGTTTAAAACTCCGTTCCGTCGAATTCCAAATGAAAGAGTGATATTTACCGAAAATTCCGGCGCCCCGTTTTTGATAGAACTCCGCCAGCCATTGGAGGCAAGCGTCGATTTTACTGCTGTATAACGAGTCGAATCCGGGATTGAGATTAACCTCTTGACCGGGAACGATATGGATGGGGAATCCGGAAAAAGGTTCCCAGTGAAGTAAGGCGCCGAGTATTTTAAGGTCATGCTGGACGGCGTAAATGATATTGGCGGGTATTTTTTGATATTCGCCCCGTTCGCAGCGGAGCGCGAAATAGTTGGCGTCGTTTTCAATCAGCTCCCATAAAAAAGAGGCCCAAGCGTTTAAACTTTTCGGATAGCATTCCAGGATCGAACCGAGCCACCCGGAAAGAGGGGGGTTGAAGGGTTCAGCGGTGATTATCCTGATTAATTGGCTGATCAACGGGTCCTCTTTTAGAGAACGGTAAATAATTAACCGATCGAAAAGTTGAACGATTTTACCGGGTTCCAGCTGTACTTTCATTCAAAATCACCTCATCGCTAATGACTGATTCGAGGCAACCTTGGAAAATACCTGCAACCCGGAGGATGTTAAATCATTTTTAACAAGGCAGGCTCAAACTTATTTTGCGATGCCGGCTTTAGAAACATAAAACCACGCTAGCATGGTTGGTTTAAGTAGCCGTTCTCCCTAGAGGCGTTAATCACTATTTGGGCTGCTTCTTCCGGATCCTCGACTACTTGGAATAGCTTTAAGTCGCTTAGGTCAATGCAACCCGCTGCGACCATTTTTTCTTCCATCCAGTCAATCAATCCCTTCCAATAACCACGGTCATAGAGTACTATCGGGAAATGATCGATTTTATCGGTTTGGACCAGGGTTAAAGCCTCGAAAAGTTCATCCATGGTGCCGAACCCGCCGGGCATAATGATGAAGGCGACGGCGTATTTGATGAACATCAGTTTGCGGACGAAAAAATAGCGAAATTTGAGGGCGATGGTTTGATAGGGATTCGGAAAGGGTTCTCTGGGAAGTTGGATGCCGCAACCTACGGAAACGCCGTTTACTTGGTATGCTCCCTTATTGGCCGCTTCCATAATCCCCGGGCCGCCGCCGGAAATGACCGCCAGTCCGGCTGTCGCCAGTTGCCGGGCGATGGCTTCGGCGGCTTGATAGTATGGGTTGGATTCGTTGAACCGGGCTGATCCGAAGATAGCCGCCGCCGGACCGATTTTGGACAAGGCGTCGAAACCTTCCACCATTTCCCCCTGAATTCTGAGTACGCGCCAAGGGTCTTGAATGGTAAAGTCGGGAATAGGGGGACATGGAGCTTGCAGCAGTTCTTTATCCTCGTTGTCAACCCATCCCTTAGGCTGCTGGAGTTGGATCAATTTTTCTCACCGGAAATATTTTTAACCGGAAATCCGGTATTATTCGCGTCGGACGGTGTCGTTCAATTTTTATATTTTACTTAAAAAGGAACACCCGCAGTTCCGCTTCTTAAGCGGCTGCGGGTGTTGGAATAACGGTTCTGAGTAGCTAAGTTTTTCAGAAGCCTTGTTTGTTTTTAGTATTCAAAGGCTCCGATATCCGGGGCGCTGCCGTTATAAGGTTCTCCGATATTAACGCCGCCGTCGATTAGGAAAGTTCCGGGCTTGGGTCTCAAAAGATTGATAATCGGAAGAGAACCGTCGGCTTGGCGCGGATTTTTAGCCAGTGAAGTATCCACGCTGTAGAACATATTGGCTGTGACCGTGCCGATCTGCCAGCTGTTGCCTTGCAAGAGGGCGCCGCTGGGCGTTTGGGCGATTACATTGGAAACGGCACTGCAATTGTTTTGGAATACATACTGTCCGCCGTTTTGCGGATTGTTGGGGAAAACGAAATTGCGATCGTTATTATAAGCGGTATTATGCCTCAAGGTAAGAGCGCCGGTGTTGTTGTTGTGATCAAAGCCTTTGCCTTTGTTATCAAAAGCTAGGCAGCGGATGACAACATGATTTCCGGCGATATAGTCTCCCCCTAACTTAAATCCGTTGCCGGCGCCTTCATAATTGGCCGGATTGCCGAAGACCGCGGGATTTCCGTTTCCAAAGGACCAGCAATTTTCAATTCTGACGGTGTTGGGAGCTCGCCAGAGGTCGAATCCGTCATCGGAATTTTCCCAGGCGCGGCATCCGACAAATTGGTTGCCGGGGCCGACCGCTTCTTTGCAAGCGAAGCCGTCCGCCTTATTGCCCACTCGACCCCTAAGGTTGAAGTTACGGTAGCTGTCGCAATTTTTAACGAGATTGTGAGCGGCGGGACCTTCCAAATGGATCCCGGTAAGGCGGTTTTCGTAGGCGACGAGCCGTTCCAAAACATTATAACTGCCGTGAACCCGAAAACCGTTTCCGCCCGCTTTGCGTAAAGTGAGTCCGATGAGCCGCCAGTAATTGGCGTCTAAACGGATTCCGTCATTACCGGCTTGCTCCGCTTGGGCGGAAAAATCGAGGATAGGAGTCTCGCCGGGGTAGGCGATGAGGGTAATCGGTTTGCTCGCGGTACCGCTCCGGCCGCTGTCGATCGTGATCTTGCTTGAGAAATAGTAAGTGCCGCCGCGCATATAGATGGTATCACCGGGCACAACCTTGCCGATCGCCGAAGTCAAGGTGGTTGGCTGGTTAATCGTTCCCGGATTGCTGCTCGTTCCGGAAGGCGACACATAATAAATGGAACCGTTAGTTACGGGAGTCGCGGTCGGCCGGGGCGTGGGTGTCGGGGTAGGGGCGCCGCCCGATAAAGCGGTGACTACCACATCGTCAATTTGACCGCTGGCGTAATTAAAAGTGACGCCGATTCTTCCGGAAGCAAAAGTGGAGTCGGTCGCCGTTAATTGTTGGACTCCGTTAACATAGGCTATCAAGGTATTGCCGTTTACGTCCAGCCGCAGCGTATACCAACTCCCGGCCGAACAAGTATAACTTTTGGATGCCAGAGAGGTGGTGGAGCCGTTTACTTTTTTCCTGATCTCCAATTGGTTGGAATTGCTGAATCTAAGGAAGTAAAAATTGTTGGTGTCTTGAAAACGCGCCATTAATCCGGCCATCCGGTTGGACCCATTGTAGCTGAGCACTTTGAGCTTGGCTTGGACCGAATAATTGGTCCAGGAAGACCCCGCATAGGCATAGCAATTGGCCGAAGTATTTGATTGTCGGAGGGTCCGTGAACCGTCGGCGACAACCGACCAAGTACCGCTGGAAGTGGTCCAATTATTGTAGTTGCCGCTTTCAAAATTATCGCTGAATAATGCGCTTTGACCGCTTGTCGGGGTCGGTGTGGCTGTCGCCGGTTTCGTCGGCGTCGGGGTAGGCGCCGGTGTGGGAGTTGCGCCTCCGATACTGATCATAGTCCAGCGTTGATTAGCGCTGGAGCTGCCGCTCCGTTGAAGCAAATTGGCTCCGTTGGTGGTGCTTCCGTTGCCGTCCAAGTATAATCCGGTAGCGCGGTTTCGGAGCCGGATATTATTGCCGTCGGGGATAACTTCCCACTGGGCGTTGTAATGAGTGGTGTTCGCCCATTGGCCGCAAACGGAACCGCTGGATGTCCGTCTCATGCCGTCGATGAATAATCCGGTGCTCCGGTTCTTCAATTGATAATAATTACCGGATACCCGGATGAATTCCCAATGGGAATTATAGTGGGTGGTGTTGGCCCATTGGCTTAAATCACTGCCGTTGTCGGCGCGCCCCATCCCGTCGATAAACATGGTGGTACGCCCGGCGTTTCGCAATTGATAATATCCGCTGTACGCAGCGTTTGCCGATGTGGCCGTGAAGCCCAGTATCAGCAAAATCATGGCGCAAATCAAATTCCATTTAAAGATCCGTTTCAAATTTAAAACCTCCTTTTTTATTTTTATGAGTTTTAATCGATTCCCGGAATCACCTCTTGACCAAGTTTTTGGATAATCAGCTTTACTCGCGCCATAACGCGCGTAAAAATTCACTCGCTTAAGTTGTAAAAATAAATCATTAAAATGTAAATACAATTTTGGGTATTTAAGTCGCCTTTTAATTCTCTGTGACACTGACTCGGTGAAGAATTTCTCGGCTAAATTGTAACCCACATTGAATTTATTGTCAAAAATTTTTTAAAGATGGATTTCGAGTCGAAACACTAACGGGTTGCGCGGACTATTTCAAAACCGGGTTCGGCTTAAGGGGCTAGGCCACCGGTATATTTTTTCCTACTTTGAGCAGGCTGATGGCGGAGGTGAAAAAATGTCTCCCAAAAAGGAAAAGTCAAGTCCAAATAGTCAAAATCCGGCCGCGCAAGCCAAGGAAAAATTGAAATGGGAAACCGCCAGAGAACTCGGGTTGGATGACGATTTAGCCGGAGGCGGCGACGAGCTCACAGTGAGGGAAGCAGGTAAGATCGGCGGCAATATGGTCAAAAAGCTGGTGGAAAAAGGCGAACAGGAAATCGCCAAAGCCGAGGAAGACTTCAAAGAAACATCGGAATAACATTAAAAGCGCAGCCGGAGCGGCTGCGTTTTATCTTATAAATAGCCATATCCTGATTGCAAATTGCCTCTTTAAATTAATTGCCTTATTTTCCAATTTAATTTATAATTTAAACCAAGATTTAAAGGGATTAAACGAATTTCCAATACTTTACGCGCGTTATTGAGTTGAGGGCAAGCCCTTTTTGGCTTTTATTTTTAAATGTTTACTTGTCATACAAATGAATTAAACTCGAATGGAAGTGAAAAATTTGATACGGTTTTTAACTGCCGGCGAGTCTCATGGTCAAGCCTTAACCGCTATTATTGAGGGTTTTCCGGCGGGACTGCCGATTTCCGTTGAAACGCTGCGGGAAGATTTGGACCGACGGCGGCAAGGATACGGCCGTGGCGGCCGGATGAAGATCGAAAGCGATGAAGTAAGCATCTTATCGGGGGTCCGTAATGGTTTGACCCTCGGGTCTCCGATCACCTTGCTGATTTGGAATAAAGACTGGGAAAGATGGCAAAAGGTGATGTCCGTTACCGCCGTCGAGGATTCGGAAAGAGTGGCGATCGCTGCTGATGAACGGCTGCAAGAAATCGCTCCCCGGGTGACCAAAGCCCGTCCGGGGCATGCCGATCTGGCCGGAGCCATAAAGTATCAGCAAAAGGATCTCCGGAACATTCTGGAGCGGGCCAGCGCCCGGGAGACGGTGGCGCGGGTGGCGGTAGGCGCCGTAGCCCGGCGGTTCCTCAGTGAGTTCGGGATCACGGTTTTTAGCGGAGTGGTAAGAATCGGAACCGAGGCGGCGACCGATATCCCCGCGGATCTCGATGAATACCGGGAGAATGTGAAAAATTCACCCCTATTCACTCCGGATCGGAGCGCTTCGCAACGGATGATCAACGCTATTGACCAAGCCAAGGCAGCCGGCGATTCTCTGGGAGGGATCATTGAGTTGCTGATCCAGGGAGCGCCGCCCGGCCTGGGAAGTCACGTTCATTGGGAACGGCGTTTGGACGCCCGTTTGGCTTGCGCCTTAATGAGCATCCCCGCCATCAAAGGGGTGGAGGTCGGCCTTGGGTTCAAAGCGGCCGAGCTACCCGGTTCCCAAGTACACGATGGGATTTATTATGATGGAAAGCGGGGATTTTACCGCGAAACCAACAACGCGGGCGGCATCGAGGGGGGGATCAGCAACGGGGAATTGATCCGGCTCCGTCTGGCCATGAAACCGATTCCCACCCTCTATCGCCCCTTGAATACGGTTGATATCGAGACTAAAAAACCGGAGAAAGCCGCCGTAGAACGCTCCGATGTCTGCGCGGTTCCGGCTGCGGCAGTGGTGGCCGAGGCAATGGCCTGTTGGGTGATGGCCGAGGCTATGCTCGAAAAATTCGGCGGCGATCATTTGCGGGAGACTAAGGCGAACTTTGATAATTATCTGAAACAAAATAAGATATTGAAATGATATTTAATGCTTTTTTCATCCATCCCTAAACCCGGGATGAAAAGGATGAAGGTTTCCAAAATGGATAATGAATCAAAGGAAGATGACCAGTCGCTTGCGGCTGTCGAAGAATCGTTAATATCATAAATTGCGCGGGAGCTTATCAATGAATCTGGTGCTCATCGGTTTTATGGGAACCGGTAAATCTAAAATCGGAAAGCTGTTGGCCGGAGAGTTGGGTTATGAATTCGTCGACACCGATTTGGTGATCGAAACCGAGTGCGGCCTGAAGATCGCCGAGATTTTCGCGACAAAAGGAGAGGCTTTTTTCCGGGATTTGGAGCATCAACTGGCCCAAAGATTAAGCGGGACCGATCATCAAGTAATCGCCACCGGCGGGGGGTGGGTATTAAATCCCGCGAATTTAGAATTATCCAGCGCCAATGGTTTTATCATTTCGCTGATCGCCGCGCCGGAGATTATTTATGAGCGGATTAAGGCCGAGAATCATCGGCCTTTATTGGCCTGCGAAGATCCGTTGGCGAAAATCCGCCAAATCATGAGTCAACGCGCTAACCTTTACCAAAAGGCGGATTTGGTGATGGATACATCCGAAAAAACCCCGGAAGAACTGACGGCAGTGATTATTGAAGCATTAGTAAAGAGAGGCGTGATCAATGCAAGAAGTTAGAGTGGAGTTAGGCGAGCGGAGTTATTCGATTTTAACCGGTACCGGTTTGTTGGTCCGGAGCGGTTCGTTATTCAAGGAACGCGGCGTAAAGGGAAAGATCTTGACGGTAACCAATCCCACGGTTGCCCAGTGGTATTTAACGCCGTTATTGGACAGTCTGGCGGAGGCCGGTTATCAAGCTGAAACCGTCTTGATACCGGATGGGGAAGAATATAAATCATTGGAACAGGCCGGCCGGATTTACGATAAGCTGGTGGACGGAGAGTACGACCGGAAATCGGTGTTGGTCGCTTTGGGAGGCGGAGTCATCGGTGATTTGACCGGGTTCGCGGCAGCCACATATATGCGGGGAATCCGGTATATTCAAATTCCGACCACTCTGTTGGCCCAGGTGGATTCGAGTATCGGCGGGAAAACCGCGGTTAACCATCCCAAGGGCAAAAATTTAATCGGCGCTTTCTACCAGCCGAATTTGGTAATAAGTGATGTGGGAACTTTTCGGACATTGCCGGAGCGCGAGTTTAGCTCGGGAATGGTTGAAGTGATTAAACACGGGATGATCCTGGACCCCGATTATTTTGAGAAGCTGGAGCATGAAGCCCAGGCGATTAAGGCGCGGGACCCGGAGATAATGGCTGAAATCGTCGCCGGTTCCTGCCGGATTAAAGCCGCTGTCGTCCAAGAAGATGAAAGGGAAACCGGGCGGCGGGCGATTTTAAATTTCGGGCATACCATCGGCCATGCTCTGGAAAGCATCACCGGTTATCAACGGTTCAAACACGGCGAGGCGGTGGCGTTGGGCATTCTGGCGGCGTTAAAAATTGCGTTGCGCAATAAGATATTGGATGACGCCGCGCTGTATCCAAAGGCGGCCGCGATGTTTGAAAGCTTGGGATTGCCGACTAAATTGCCGGCGGGAATCAGTTGTGAGGGGATTATGGCTTTGCTTTATTTGGACAAAAAGGTCGAGTACGGGAAGATCCGCTGGATACTTCCGAAGTCCTTGGGACAAGTGCTGATCTCCAGTAAAATTCCGCCGGAAACGGTGAAGGATACTCTATCGGAATTAGGGGGAGTATAATCATGAATGTTTTGGTGCTTCACGGGCCGAACCTGAACCTGCTCGGCAAGAGGGAACCCGGGATTTACGGCAGTGGGACCTTGGCCGATTTAAACCGGATGCTGGAAGAAACGGCCCGGGAATTAAACTTGGAACTCAAAATTTTTCAGAGCAATTCCGAGGGGGCTTTAATCGATTATATTCAACAAGCGGCGGAATGGGCCGATGGGATTCTGATTAATCCGGGAGCGTATACCCATTATAGTTACGCGCTCCGGGACGCTTTGGCCGGAGTAGGCCTCCCGGTAATCGAGGTCCATCTCAGCAACGTCCATAAGCGGGAGGAGTTCCGGCATCATTCGGTAATTGCCCCGGTAGCCGTGGGGCAGATTATCGGCTTCGGTTTCGATAGTTATTTGTTGGGATTGAGGGCGCTTAAGGGATTGCTGGATAAGTGGCAATAAAGTTGCATATAAATCACGCTTTGGCTATTAATTTCCTGGTTTAATAATAATTTAGCCGCAGAGACGCGGGGTGGACGATTATCGGGAAGGAGTCGGAATGATGCGGCGTCTGGCAAATTTGCGAGAGCAATTGGCGGATTTGAGTCTTGAGGGAATGCTGATCACCAATTGGGAGAACCGCCGCTATCTGAGTGGTTTTACCGGCACGGCGGGCGCGTTGGTCATCGGCGTTAAGGAGGCTTTTTTAATAACCGATTTCCGTTATTGGGAACAAGCGGCCCTGGAGAGCCCGGATTTTGAATTGTATAAAGGGGGACCGCGATTATGGGAGAGCGTCAAGGAGCTGCTTGCCGGACTAAAATGGAAACGGGTCGGGTTCGAGGCCGGGGCTCTTACTTATAAAGATTACCGCAGTTTGGAGGAGCTAGTGGCTGCCCTAGCCGAGTTGGTACCGGTAACCGATTTGGTGGAACAGCTAAGACAAACCAAGGATGCTCAGGAAATCGAATTAATTAAGAAAGCGGCGGCCATCACCGATTTGGCCTGGGAGAAAACTATCGGCATGATTAAACCCGGCGTTCAGGAACGGGAGCTGGCTTTGGAATTCGATTATCAACTGCGGTTGAACGGCGCCGAGGGAAGCGCTTTTCCGACCATTGTGGCTTCGGGCAAGCGCGCGGCTTTGCCCCATGCGGCCCCCAGCGCCAAGGTGATCGAACCGGGCGAGTTGGTGTTAATCGACGGCGGCGCGGTTTATCAGGGTTATCACGCGGACATGACCCGCACGGTGTTGCTGGGAAAGGCCGACCCCGAGCAGCGCCGGATCTACGATTTGGTACTCAAGGCCCAGGTTGAAGCCTTAAATAACTTAAGAGCCGGTCTCACCGGCCGGGAAGCGGACGAGTTCGCCAGGAAAGTGATCGCCGCGGGAGGCTACGCCGATTATTTCGGGCATGGGCTGGGACATAGCGTGGGTTTGAATATTCATGAAAATCCGCGGCTGTCTCCGACCGAATCCAATCAGATTCCTAAAGGAGCGGTGGTAACCGTTGAACCGGGGATTTACCTTCCGGACTGGGGCGGGATTAGAATTGAGGATTTGGTGGTGGTGGAGGAGCACGGGATTCGCAACCTTACGGGATCCCCTAAGGAAAAGTTACTGGAGATTTAAGAGTTCGGCGTTTTGTAGAAATTTGCCGATTAGCCGCTAAGCCCCGGGAGCGCGGAGCGGACTTTTCGGGGAGATAGCCCCTCGACAAAGGGACAGGCTTTATGATAGAATATTTTTGGTTTTTGGTTGGCAGTTAATGTTTGATGTTCCATGAGGAGGATAACAGATGGCGATTTCGGTTACTGATTTTAAGACGGGCTTGACGATTGAGGTTGACGGCCAATTATTTCAAGTGATTGAGTTTATGCATGTCAAACCGGGGAAAGGGGCGGCGTTCGTTCGTTCAAAACTGAAAAACATCCGGACCGGCGCGACCGTGGAACGGACCTTCAACTCCAATGAAAAAGTGGAACAGGCCCGGATTGATTTTCGGGAGATGCAATTCTTGTATAAAAGCGACGCTGATTATGTGTTTATGGATATGGAGAATTATGAGCAGTTAACCATTCCTACCGATAAGATGGGCGACGCTCCCAAATACTTAAAGGAAAATATGACGGTTGAGATTCAAATGTTTCAAAATGAAATCCTCGGGGTGCAACTCCCGAACACGGTTGAGCTGGAGGTTGTGGAAACGGATCCCAACTTTAAAGGAGATACCGCCACCGGCGGGACCAAGCCGGCTACCTTGGAAACCGGCGCTGTGGTTAATGTTCCGTTTTTTGTTGAAAACGGTGATGTGATCCAGGTGGATACCAGGACCAACCAATATTTGAAGAGGGTTAATAAATAAGTTTTCGTTCCGAGTTCCGCGTTTCGCGTTTCTAGTTTTGGGTTCAGCGTTTTGGGTTCGGTGTTCCGCGTTTCTAGTTCAACGTTCCGTGTTTTGCGTGTGAATGTTGGGAAGACTTTGGTATTAGCCGAGTTTTTGTTGTGATTGGCTTATTAAATGACGGACTGAGGTCCGTTTTTTCTTTTGGCTCGGTCGCGGAATAACCGCTTCCTCGAACCGGAATACTATCTCCGGAGGGAGGACTAAAAATGAGAGAGTTAAGAGAAAAAGCCGCTTATATGCGGGGGATATTGGAAGGGATCGATTTTAACGGTGACGAACGGCAACAACGGCTTTGGGAAAACCTGATTGATTTTTGCGACGGCTTAGCCGACGAGCTTGGCGAATTAAGCGATTCCCAAAATGAATTTGCCGATTACATTGAAGCCATCGATGAAGATTTAGCCACCCTGGAAAAGTATTTTTATAATAACCAAGACGAAGATCTCGACGAGAGTCCAGAAATTATCTTTACCAGCGAGGGAGAGGGCCGGGTTGTGGAGATGAATTGCCCTTTCTGTGATCAAGGAGTTTATTTCAAGGATGAAATGGGGGAATATGAAGTGGTCTGTCCGGAATGCGGCAAAGTAATCTGGAACAGTCAACAAAGGGAAGCGACTCCGGCAAGCCGGAACGATGTCTTATAAAAGAATATCCTCGGGATTTGTCATAAAAAGATGCCCGTCTCCATAGATATTATCTAAGGACGGGCTTTTTATTTGATAACGGAAAGATCGAATTAAGATGAATCAAGCAAACGGTGAAATCAAAAAATCGGGAAAGGGAGAATGGAGTGACGCGCTCCGTTTTTTTCCTTCCGATTTGCGCCAAATTTTAGCTAAGGCGCCCGCTGAAGTCCAATCCAAACTGATTGAAGTGCGAATCAGAGTCAACCGGCCGTTGGAATTGAATTTCGGAAGATACAGCAGTTTAATCACACCGGATGGGGATTTGACCACCGACTGTCGGCGGGCCGTAATTAACGGCGTCGAAGATCTCCGGAAAACGATCAATGCTTTGACCACCGGTTCGTTATATGCCCTTGAGAATGAATTGGTTCAGGGATATTTGGCGCTGCCCGGCGGGCACCGGGTCGGCGTCACCGGCCAGGTTATTTATGACGGCGTCAAAATCAGCACGATCCGGAATATTTCCAGTATTAATTTTCGGATCGCCCGGGCCGTCACCGGGATCGCCCGGCCGGTTCTCCCTTTTTTGTGGAAGGGAAAGCGTTTTTTAAAAACATTGATCATCGGACCCCCGGCTACCGGAAAAACCACTTTATTAAGGGAGATCATCCGGGAAGTCAGCTCCGGAGTGCCGAGTTTGGGAATTCCCGGGATTCATGTGGGTTTGGTCGATGAACGTTCCGAGATCGCCGGTAGTTACCGGGGAATACCCCAACTGGACGTGGGATTGCGCACGGATGTGCTGGACGGCTGTTCCAAAAGGGACGGGGTTTATCTGCTTTTAAGGGCTATGAATCCTCAGTTGATCGCCACCGACGAAATCGGCAGGGAAGACGATATTCGGGTAATTGAAGACATCATCAACGCCGGAGTCAGTTTTATCGCCACGGCCCATGCCCGGAATTTGACCGAGGCGATGCTTCGGCCCGGTCTTCAGAGAATACTCCGGGCCGGGATGGTGGAAAGGGTGGTAGTGGTCGGCAACAGCTTGGGGATCGGCACCGTTGAAAGTATTAAAGCGGGAATTAACGGTCCGGAACTGCTCTCCGCCCCGGGGTTAACGGAGGTTAGAGAATGCTCAAACTGACGGGAGCGATCTTGATCATCGGAACCAGTAGTATGATCGGGTTTATGTTGGCGGAACGCTTAAAAGAGCGCTGTCGCTTGCTGCGGGTTTTGATCAGGTTGTTAAATATATTGAAGACGGAAATCAATTACCGATCGGGATTACTGGCGGAGGTTTTCACGCGGGCGGCGCGGGTGGTCGGCGATGGAAAAATAGGCGGCTATTTGCGGCGGATCGCCGTTAATAGCGAATACGGTTCGGACTATAACTTCGTTGAGCTTTGGGACGGATTTTTGCATGAAAAGGGGATGGCGCCCCTCTCTGAAGAAGATATCGAGATTCTCAAGGAATTGGGGAATTACTTGGGCTGCACCGGTCGGGAGGACCAATTGCAAAAAATAGCGATTGCCCAAGCCCGGCTGGAATCGAATCTGGAAGCGGCCGATCTGGACCAAATGAGACTGGTCCGGCTTTACCGGTATTTTGGGTTCGCCGCCGGAGCGGTGTTGGTTTGTCTGTTGCTATGACCACTGATGGACCACTGATAACGCAGATGACAGGGATGACGCTAATAGCGCTGATGGGACATTGATGGTGCCGATAATGCGTTACCCGGCATAAATAATATGACCACAAACGAGGTTGGGCAGAAGTGATGGACGATAAACGATGAAAGACACAAGTGACGAACGACGAGCGACGCGAAGGGGAGAAAATCAATGGATATCAATCTCATCTTTAAGATCGCCGGGATCGGTATTTTGGTATCGGTTTTAAATATGGTTTTGAAACAGGCGGGGAAGGAGGAACAAGCGCAAATGCTGACTCTGGCCGGGGTGATTATCGTGTTGATGATGGTGATTCAACTGGTGCAAAGATTATTCACCGACGTCCGGTCGGTGTTTGGGTTGTAATTTCGCTTTGCGTTTCGAGTTTCGGGTTCCAACGAAGCGTTCCGAATGAAGTCCGTTAACGAGGGACATGGAACAAGGCATCTTCAAATCAGCGAACTAATTCAGGGGAGGCTGGAGATTGTCCTTCTTTGCGGTGTTGGGTTTCGGTTTGGTGGTTACCGTTTTATTGATAATTGTCCGCGAGGAACGGCCGGAAATGGCGGTTCCGCTTTCAATAGCCGCTTCCGCGCTGCTCATGATCGGCTTGTTCAAAAACATTGCCCAAATTCTCAATCTTTTTGAATCGCTGGCTTCGAGGGCCAAGATTAATTCCGGATATTTGAGACTGGTTGTAAAAATAGTGGGGCTGGCCTATCTGGCCGGGTTTGGGGCGCAAATTTGCAAAGACGCCGGAGAAAACGGCATGGCGACCAAGATTGAATTGGCTGGGAAAATTTTTATCTTAAGTTTAGGCCTCCCGATAATGATCGGTTTATTGGAAATCATTATTCAAAATCTTTAGAAACGGCATGTCTGTAACAATCTCCGTGCCTCCGTGTTTCTGTGGCCAATAAATGAATTAGCCACGGAGACGCAGAGACACAGAGTTAAAACTTTAAGATCCGCCGGGAGTAATCGATGAAGCGTTGGTTGATATTCCTATTCATTTCAATGGCGATTATGATCTTCGGGGGGAACGCCGTCGGCGCCGCTCCGAGTTTACCGGCGGAGGTAATCGACGCGGTTGATTTGAGTGAGTTAAAAACATTCCTAAATACAGTCGACGAGGATGTTCAACGGTACCTGCCCCGGTTGGACCTGAAATCATGGGGGCTCACCGGCCCCAAATGGGATTTTTCCCGGATCGGCAAAGGCCTAATCAGGTTTTTCTTGCGGGAGGTTATCTTCAATTACCGGTTGTTGGTGCAGTTGTTAATCGTGGCGATGGCGTTGGCGATTCTGGAAAACCTCAGGCACGCCTTTGAAGAAGACAATACCGGCCGGCTGGCTTTCAGCGTCTGTTTCTTGGTGGTCATGGGGATAGTCGTCAATTGCTTCCGGATCACCTTTTCCGTTGCCAAGGGCGCGGTAACCGAAATGACCGGCTTCATGTACGCCATTACTCCGATATTATTCAGTATCGTGGCCGCCGGGGGCGGGGTGACCACCGCGGCTATCGTACATCCGTTGTTAATCTCCAGCGTGGGGGTGATCGGGGGCTTGGTCTCCAATCTGGTTTTCCCGTTGATCATGTTCGCCGGAATTTTAGGAATGGCGAATCATTTGACTGAAGGTTTCCAAGTAAATAAATTGGCGCGTTTTTTTAAACTGGCGTCCGTAGGGATTTTAGGCGTAATGATGGCGATTTTTATCGGATTGGTTACCATCCGGGGTTTTACCGCGTCGGTCGCCGACAGCCTCACCCTGCGGGCAGCCAAATATTTAACTTCCACTTTTTTACCGGTGGTGGGAGGGGCGCTTTCCGATACGGTGGAAATGTCCGCCGGTTGCGCGGCGGTGCTCAAAAGCGGTTTGGGGGTTTACGGCTTGGGATTAATAACTTTGGTCACCGTATTCCCTCTGCTCAAGATCTTGGCGGTGGCGCTGATTTTTCAAATGACGGGGATTATAACTCAACCGCTGGGCAATAACCGGCTTTCCGACGCTTTACAAACCGTCAGCGATGTTTTCTTTCATCTATTCGGCGCGGTTACCGTGGTTGGGTTGATGTTTTATATCGCGTTGGCGATCCTGGTAGGCGCCGCGAATTTCGGTCTCAGGTGAGCGGCTTGAACTATCTTAGCGCTTGGTTGCGGCAATTGATAATTGCATTAGCGCTGGCCGGATTTTTGGAGATGCTGATTCCGGAAAACGGTCTCAAAAAAACGGCGAAATTGGTTATCGGCCTGATGGTAATGTTGATTCTGATTCAGCCCTTGCTCCGGATTTTCAAAATTCCTTTCGAATGGGACCGGATCATAATTGAGGAACGGATTGGGGGCGGAACGGATGCGCAACCGGTTCTCGACCGCGGTTTACAAATTCGGGGGAAATGGGAAAAAAGTTTCCGGGCGGAACAACAAAAAATTACCGGGGAAAAAATCCGGAGCATAATCGGGTTGATCGATGAGATTGACTTGCTGGAGATACGGTTTACGAATTCGGGATCGGGGCCCGGCGCGGTTTTAATCAAAGTAGTCCCGGCTTACGGCAAAAACTTATCCGGAAGCAAAAAAGATCAACTAACCGCCAAAATCAAAAATTCGGTCCGGTTGATCAGCGGTTTTTCCGGGGATCAAATCGAGGTGAATTGGGTTGAAAGAGACCAATGAAATTAAAGAATCGAAACTGCGCGAGCTTTGGAGTGATTTTCAAGCAAAACCACTTTCCAATTGGGTCTTGCTGGGATTAATCGGTTTAGGAGTGGTTTTATTAATCGGCGGCGGGGATCATAAAGAATATGCAAAAAAAACAATTGAGCAGGACCGGGTTAATCCTCGAATCCTCGAAATCAATCAGGAATCGGACGAGCAAAGCTTGGAAAAAGAGCTGACCGAGACTTTGTCCAAAATAATCGGAGTCGGCGAAGTACGGGTCGATATTTATTTGAAGGCCGGCAACCGGAATGTTTGGGAGCGGCAGACCCGGATCAGCAAACGGGTTAATAAGGATCAAGAAACGCTTCAAACTGAAGAGAGTTCCAGCGACGAACTGATCTTCGCCAAGGATCGGGAAGGACGCGACGCCCCGGTTTTAAAGGAACGGCTGGCTCCGGAGATCGAAGGGGTGGTAGTGGTGGCGGAGGGCGCGCATGACGGTCGAATTCGCAAAATGCTTACCGATACGGTCACCACCATCTTAGGGCTTCCCGGCCACCGGGTTTTAATAATTCCCGGAAACTATCGGAAGGAGTGAACGAGATGAAACAATTTATCGAGACGCTTAATAGTCGAAAATATTGGACTTTTATAACCTTGGTCATTTGCGGGTTATTATTCTGGCATGGCTACCGGCAAGCGGTCCGGGTAAGCCGGACCGAAATCCCTCCTCTAAAAGATCCCGCTCCGCCGGTTCCCCGTGAATATAATCCGGGCGATTCTTTATTGGATCTAAAAATCGAGAGGGACCGAGAGCGCAGCCGGGAAGTTGAAAGAGTCCAAGAAATATTGGATAAAATCGGTCTTTCGGACCGGATTCGAAATGAAGCCGAGGAAGAATTATGGCGTTTAACCCGGATCACTTCCAAAGAACGCGAACTGGAAAATCTTTTAATGGCGAAAGGTTTTAAGGAATGCATGGTTTCAATCGGCCGCCGGTTGGTGACCATCGCGATTTCGGGACGGCTCCAATTTGATGACGTCCAAAACATTGCCGCCACCGCCGCCGAGGTTACGGGATATAATTTGGATCAAATTCAAATAATGGAACGGTAAACATAATGCATACGGATAAATGTAAAAGATAAAATAATTTTTAAAGGAGGAAAAAATTTCTCACTGGTGAATACATATACATATTTAATGCTTTTCCTATCCCAGTAAGGAGGACAATGAATGAACGTAAAAGAGATTAAGGATTTGGTGAAGATACTGGATGGAACGGATATAACCGAATTTACGTATGAAAGTGAAGGAAGCAAGATCGCGATCAAGAAAGGGGCAAGCGTCCCTCATATTCCGCATCAGGCTCCTCTAATGCAGTATCCTCCCGTTAATATGACGGCGTTGCCGGCTTCGGCTCCTCCCGCCCCTCAGGCTAACCAGGCCAATGAAGATATAAATGAGGGACTTGGGCCAAACCAAGTCTTAATTATTGCCCCCATGGTCGGGACTTTTTACCGCGCGCCGAGTCCGGAGTCGGAACCCTATGTCCAAGTGGGAGAAATAATTGAAGCCGGACAAGTTGTTTGTATTATTGAAGCGATGAAATTGATGAATGAAATCGAAAGTGAATGGGACGGCAAAATCGTCCAGGTATTGGTTGAAAACGCGCAACCGGTGGAGTATGGCCAGCCATTGTTCGTTTTGGAGAAAATTTGACCTTACTCAAAACCGGAGGTGTCGTGATCAAGATGTTTAAAAAGATTTTAATCGCCAATCGCGGTGAAATCGCGCTTCGCATTATAAGGGCCTGTAAAGAATTGGGTATCGGCACGGTTGCTATTTATTCGGAGGCCGATAGGGAATCTTTACACGTTCATTACGCCGACGAGGCTTTTTGCGTAGGGCCCGCGCCCGGAAACCGGAGTTATTTAAATATTCCCAATATTATTAGCGCCGCCACCATCGCCGAAGTGGACGCGATCCATCCCGGCTACGGTTTTTTAGCCGAGAATGCCCGTTTCGCGGAGATCTGCGAAACCCATCGGATCAAATTTATCGGTCCCCCGGCGGAAGCCATTGAAAGAATGGGCGACAAGGCGGTAGCCAAACAAACCATGAGGGATGCCGGGGTTCCGGTGATTCCCGGTTCGGACGGAGTGATTGAAACTGAACACCAGGCTGTGGATAAGGCTGAAGCCATCGGTTATCCGGTGATCATCAAAGCCTCCGCCGGCGGCGGCGGCCGCGGTATGCGAGTGGTTTACAATCAAGAAGAGTTGCTCAATGCTTACCGGACCGCTCAGAGCGAAGCCGACGCCGCTTTTGGAAATCCACAGGTTTATATGGAAAAATACTTTGAAGAACCGAAACATATCGAGGTTCAGCTGCTGTTGGACGAATTCGGAAACGGCGTCTATTTGGGCGAGCGTGATTGTTCGATCCAGCGCAGGCATCAGAAGGTGATCGAAGAATCTCCCTCTCCGGCGGTTACTCCCGAAATACGCCGTAAAATCGGGGAAGCCGCTCTTAGGGGAGCAAAATCGGTGGGATATACCAATGCAGGGACCATGGAATTTTTACTCGATAAAAACGGCGCGTTTTATTTTATGGAAATGAACACCAGGATTCAGGTCGAACATCCGGTTACCGAAATGGTCACCAATGTCGATTTGATTAAGGAACAAATCAAAGCGGCCGCCGGGATGAAGCTCGGACTGACCCAAGACCGGATTTTAATTCGGGGTCATGCTATCGAGTGCCGGATCAACGCTGAAGATCCTCAGAAGAACTTTCAACCGTCGCCGGGTAGGATCAATGCCTATCATGTTCCGGGAGGACCCGGAGTGAGGGTGGATAGTTGTGTTTACCAGGGTTATACGATTCCGCCGTATTATGACTCAATGATCGCCAAATTGATTGTCTGGGACGAAACACGCGACGCGGCCATCGCCAGAATGATCCGGTCCTTGGAAGAGTTTCAGATTGAAGGGGTTAAAACTACGATTCCTTTTCATTTGGAAGTTTTGAACAATGAATATTTTAGAAGGGGTGAGGTCTACACCAATTTTATCCAAACCAGAATTTTCGGCGCTGAAAAGTGACATATCCGGCGCCTGTTCCGCTTAAAATTTGGTGTGGAGATTTGGAGGTGTAGTGATGTCGGATCAAGTTGAAAAATATGAATCGGGTAGTATCAGAATCGCCAGTGAGGTTGTTAAAATAATCGCCGGATTAGCCGCTACCGAAGTCAAAGGCGTTGCCGGAATGAGCGGTGGAATGGTCGACGGTTTCGCCGAATTGTTGAAGAAGAAGAATTTGGCAAAGGGTGTCAAAGTAGAGGTTGGCGAGAAACAGGCCGCCATTGATTTATTCGTAGTGGTTGAATATGGCGCCAAAATACCGGAAATCGCTTATCAAATTCAGGAGAAAGTTAAGAAAGCGATTGAAAGTATGACCGGCCTTGAAGTGGTGGAGGTTAACGTTCATATTCAGGGAGTCGAAATCCGCAGCGAGGAGACGCCGGAGACCAGGGTTCTTTAAACCGGGTTTTACGGATTGATTAGTTAGGCGTATCGGCAACCGGGGAAATAAGTCCGAAAATATCCGAAAACATTTGACGTTTCAAAACGGTTATCTTTATTTTACTAAGGGTAAGATGAGATACAAAGTTTAAGTTTTATTAAGATTGATAATTTGGATATTTCAGTGAAAGGAAGGGTTAAACGATTCATGAATGTTGGTGAACGGTTAGTCAGTTTATTGGCCGGAATTATTTTGTTCGTGGTCGGAATAGTATTTTTCCTGCTAACCCTAGGTTTCGGACAAGCCGGTATCTTGCTTGATAATTTAAAAACACTCTCTCCCCAAGAACGGTGGTGGGCTTTTGGAGTCGCAGGAATCTCCGTATTATTGGCGATTTTGGCGATTAGAATGGCCTTGAAAATGCAAAGGGTGGAGAAGACCATCATTCACCAGACTCAATACGGCGAGATTCGGATTGCGGTTTCAGCGGTGGAGAGTTTAGCGTTGCGCGCCTGCAAACGTATTAAAGGCGTGAAAGACGCGCATGTGGGAGTCCGGGCCGATTTGACCGGGTTGGATATTTTTATTGAGGTGATGGTTGCTCCGGATCTGAGTATCCCGCAAGTTTCTGAGGAGATTAAGGCCGAAGTCGACAAGTATATCTTCGAGACCGTTGGAATTCGAGTCAATTCGGTGAAAGTGTTGGTGACCAAAATTGCCGCCGAAGTCCGGGCACGAGTAGAATAGAGAAAGGGGTAGCTGTTCGTGGAAGAATTATTAAAAGAATTCCTGCCGAAGCTCTCCCTTTACCGGGCCCGTATTTTTGGGAGTATAGTCGGTTTCATCGCCGGATTGTTGTGGGCGTTTATGGGGTTTCGGAGAGCGTTGGCCTTTGTGTTGTGTATTTTTTGCGGATACTATCTGGGTAAAAGAGTCGACCAGAAAGGCTCTTTACGGGAGATCTTCGAAAAAGTCTTTCCTCCCAAAGAATAACTTGAAAAAGGTGGTACTATGACCCGGCGCGCTGCCCGTGAAGAAGCGTTTAAGATAATTTTTCAAGTCGATTTGGGAAGGAGTTCATGGAAAGAAATTTTATCCCATAATCTGGACGATTTAAATCTCAGTGAATCGAGTCGGTTGTTTTTAAGACAGTTAGTGGAAGGGACCATAACTCATTTGACCGAGATTGACGCGGAAATCGCCAAATATGCGCTTGACTGGAAGTTGGAACGGATGTTAAGCACCGACCGGAATATTTTACGGATGGCGGTTTATGAATTAAAATTTCGCAACGATATTCCGGCGGGCGTCGCCGTCAATGAAGCGGTTGAATTGGCTAAAGTATATGGAGACGAAGAATCGGGAAAGTTCGTCAACGGCATTTTGGGAAACATAGTCCGTGATCTGGAAGGGAACGATTTGGTCCATAAGGAAGACCCTTGAACGAGGCCGGCGGGGTTTGATTGATTTAGCAATGGGCGAAGTCATTAACAACGGAGGAAATCCCTCTGTTTTTTAATAATTATGAGGTTTTATCATTGCTCCGGCAAACTTGAGCCGGTTTAAAACATGGCAGGGAAGAACGGAATTAATGATTATCGGGATCGATACCAGTTGTTATACCACTTCGGTGGCGGTGATTGGCGAAAACGGCGTGTTACATGCCGAACGCCGGCAAATGTTGCGCGTCAAACCGGGTAAGCGCGGGTTAAGGCAGTCGGAAGCCGTTTTTCAACATCTGCAAAATTTCCCCCGGTTGGTGGAAGATTTAAAGATCAGCCAAGTGAAAGCGGTAATCGCTTCCTCCCGGCCCCGGCCGGTTTCCGGTTCTTATTTACCCGTATTTAAAGTCGGCGCGGCTCTGGGGGAAACTTTGGCACGAGTGATGGGAGTCGCTTTTTTTGAAACCAGTCACCAGGAAGGTCATCTCCGGGCCGGTTTTTTTGACCGGGAACTACCCGACGGGCCTTTTTTAGCATGGCATCTTTCCGGAGGAACCACCGAATTGCTGTTGGTTAAAGGAGTAAAGGGCGGTTTTGATATTTGTAAAGTCGGGGGAAGCTCCGATCTCCAGGTGGGCCAATTTGTCGACCGCATCGGAGTGGCCTTGGGCGGGCCGTTTCCAGCCGGAGCATATCTGGAAAAACTGGCGCGACAATCCGATACTTTGGAGTCATTACCGGTGGCCATCAAAGATTTGACGATTAGTTTTTCCGGACCGGACTCCGCCGCTAAGCGGCTCTTAGATGCCGGGATCACTCCCCAGGAATTGGCCCGGCGGGTATTCAATTGTATCGTTCACGCAATAGCCGAGGTTACGGCGGCGGCGGCCGATCGTTTTCAGGTGGACCGGGTGTTGCTGGCCGGGGGAGTGGCCTCAGCCGATCTGATCCGGACCGCTTTGTTAAAGGAGGCGGTTCTAAAAGACGTCGGACTGATCTTCGCCCCCAAGGAACTATCCGGGGATAACGCGGTGGGGGTGGGATTGATCGGCTATGATTTAATTAATCTGGGGTAACCGAAAAGACGGAGAGACACGGAGACATAGTTAAAAAGTTACCGGAAAGGATAGAAAAAATGAGCGCTCGCAAAATGATCATTATCGATACCTATAGTCTGGCTAATCGGGCTTTTTTCGCGCTGCCGCCGCTGGCGACCAGTGACGGCCGGCCTACCAATGCCGTGTATGGAATGGCAATGATCCTGTTGCGGTTGTTGGACGAATCCAACCCCGAGTATCTGTTGGCAGCGTTGGATTCGAGCGCTCCCACCTTCCGGCATCGGGAATATGAGGCTTATAAAGGACAACGTTTAAAAATGGAGGAATCATTACGGACTCAGATTCCGATCATCAAAGAGTTATTGGCGGTCTTGGAAATTCCCGCCCTGGAAAAGGAAGGCTTTGAAGCGGACGACCTGATCGGGACTTATGCCAAACAAGCGGTTAAAAAAGGTTTGGAAGTTGAATTGGTCACCGGGGACCGGGACGCTTTTCAATTGGTTGAACCGGGAATCATCGTAAAGTACACCCGGAAAGGCATTACCGAAACGGATACCGTAGATGTGGATTATATTTTGAACCGCTATCAATTGACTCCGGAACAGTTAATCGATTTAAAGGGATTGATGGGGGATTCTTCGGATAATATTCCCGGCATCCCCGGATTTGGGGAAAAAACCGCCTTAAAGTATCTTCATCGTTTTGGTTCAATTGACGGTATTTACGAAGGGATTGACCAAATCGAGCGGAGCCGGGACCGCGAATTATTGCTCCAATACCGGGATCAAGCATACTTGAGCAGGAAGTTGGCGACGATCGTTACGGATTTAGAAACACCGATCGCCATTGAGGAATGTTGCCGGCGGAAACCCTATGATCACCAAAAATTACTCGATTTTTGCGTTAAATATGAGTTTAAGTCCTTGGTTAAGCGGTTCTCACAGGATGGCGAAGACCGGCTGGAAGCGGGGTTCGGGAATTTGGCGCCGCTTGAATTCAAAATTCAAACGATTGACGCTTCCGATTCGGATTCGGTTGCGGAACGACTAAGCTCCGCAGGACGCTGCGCAGTTCAGTTTTTGACCGCCGGGAAGGAAAATTTATTGGGATTGGGATTAAGCGACCTCAAGGACAACTGGTTTTATCCTTTTTCCGGGGAGGAGTCGCTGCCGGAAAGTTTGGTCCGGACGTTGCGGGACGACCAAATTATTAAAATCGGTTATGATCTCAAAAAACAAGCTCGAATCGCTTCCGACCACGGCATCGAAATTAACGGGGTTTTGGAGGATGTATTAATCGCCGGCTATTTGGTTAACGCGGGAATCGGAAGTTTGGAACTGGAGGATTTAGCCAAGCAGTATCTCCGGAAAACGATTCCCGTTCAAAGCAATGAACGGGGTAAGGTCATCTCCGTTTATGAGCTGCCTGAAGGATTAACGGAAGAGGTTTTGCGTGAAATTGCCGGAGGCCGTCTGCAAGCGGCGCGGGAATTGCGGAAGATTTTTCGGGAATTGATGGCCGAGTTGGGATTGGAATCGCTTTATAATGATATAGAAACGCCCTTGATCCGGGTGCTCTTCAATATGGAGAAAGCCGGCATCAAAGTTGAGCCGGAGACGTTGCGTTCCTTCGGCGCCGAGTTGCGAACCCGCCAACACCAATTGGAGCAGGAAATATTCGGGTTAGTCGGAGAAGAATTCAATCTTAATTCCCCTAAACAACTGGGAGTCATTCTTTATGAGAAATTGGGGTTAAAAGCGCCTCGGAAAACGAAGACCGGTTATTCCACCGATGCTCAGGTATTGGAAGAATTACGGGATCGCCACCCGGTGGCGCCGAAGCTCCTCGAATACCGGCAGAATATTAAGCTGCAATCCACCTATATCGACTCTTTAATCAGTTTGATCAATCCAAGGACGGGCCGGGTTCATACCACCTTTAACCAAGCGGTCACCACCACCGGCCGTTTAAGCAGCACCGAACCGAACCTGCAGAATATTCCGATCCGTTCCGAAGAGGGCCGGATGATTCGGAAGGCGTTCGTACCCAAAGCCGATGATTATTTGTTGCTGGCCGCCGATTACTCCCAAATCGAACTGAGGGTAATGGCGCATTTTTCCGGGGATCCGGCTTACCGGGAGGCTTTTTTAAAGGGCGAGGACATCCACAAATTCACCGCGGCCGCGGTGAACGGGGTAGAACCCCAACAGGTGACCGGGGAAATGCGGGAGCAGGCGAAAGCGGTCAATTTCGGGATTATTTATGGGATCAGCGGTTTCGGGTTGGCTAAAAGTATCGGAGTGAGCCGTAAGGAAGCCGAAGCTTTCATTGAGGCCTATTTTCAACAATATCCGGGAGTCCAAAAATATGTCGCGGAATTGGTCGAACAAGCCCGCGCTTCCGGCGAAGCCCGGACTCTGATGGGGCGGATCAGGAAATTACCCGATCTTTATTCCCGGAATTTTACGCTCCGTTCTTTCGCCGAAAGAATGGCCCGGAATACGCCGATTCAAGGAACCGCCGCCGATATTATCAAACTGGCCATGGTTAAAATCGGACGGGTTTTAACGGAACGGCCCGGGTTGGGAGAGCTTTTGCTACAGGTTCACGACGAATTGATCTTCGAGGTCAAGGAAGAGAATTGGCGGGAATTGGCGCGAATTGTGAAAACGGAAATGGAAGGCGCGGTTAACTTAAGCGTCCCTTTGGTGGTGGATTTGAAATTGGGCAAAAACTGGGGTGAAATGACCCGGGTCCGATTGGAGGAATAACGGTGCCGGAACTACCGGAAGTTGAGACCATACGGCGGACGCTTCTCCCTAAATTAACCGGCGCCACGATCCTTTCAGGCGAGGTTCTCCATGAAAAAATGGTGCTGGGAATTACGGCGGAGGAGTTTTTGAAACGGGTATCCGGCCGAAAAATAACCGATCTTCAACGGCGCGGCAAGTATTTATTGTTGGAGTTGTCCGCAGGAACCGTAATCGGAATTCATCTCCGGATGACCGGCCAGCTGACGGTGGAAGCCGCCGATGAACCACCGGCCAAGGCGACCTATTTTCGATTGTTCTTGGATGACGGTACCGAATTGCGTTTCCGGGATCAGCGCAAGTTCGGCAAGGTTTTTCTTTTTGAAAAGGGAAAACCCCCGGCGTCCCTGCGGAAGCTCGGTCCGGAACCGTTGAGCCCCGAATTTTCGGCGGCGGCGTTTAAAAAAAGGTTGGCGCAGCGGAAATTGGCGGTAAAGAAGGCTTTGCTGAATCAGGAGATCGTCGCCGGGATCGGGAATATTTATGCCGATGAAGCCCTTTTTGAAGCGGGAATCCATCCCGCCCGCGCCGTAAATTCCTTAACGGACACGGAAATTGACGCCCTTTTTCAGGCGGTAATAAAAGTATTAAGCGCCGCAATCGAATCGCGGGGGACCACCTTTCGCGATTATCGCGACGGGGAAGGCCGGTCGGGGGCTTATCAAAACAAACTGAAGGTATATGGACAAAAAGGAAGGCCTTGCCCCAAGTGCGGCAGTTTAATAGCGAAAATGAATTTTGGCGGCAGGGGCACGCATTTTTGTCCCCTTTGTCAAATATGAACAGCGGAGGCCGGGATGATTGCCATAGGACTCACCGGTGGAATCGCCACGGGTAAATCGACGGTTGGAGAAATACTGCGCCGCAAGGGGATCGAGGTCGTCAGCGCCGACGAACTGGTCCACCAGGCGCTGCTGCCCGGCGGAGGGAGTTATCATTCGGTAGTCAAAGAGTTCGGCCGTGAAATTTTGCTCCCGGACGGCAAAATTAACCGTAAATTATTAGGGGAAATCGTTTTTAAGGATGACGCCGCCCGCCGCAGGCTGGAACAATTAACGCATCCGGTGGTAATTGAAGCGATCAAGCAAAGATTGGAATCCGGCGCGCGGGCGGGAAATAAAATCATAGTTGTGGAAACGCCTTTACTTTTCGAAGTAGGGCTTTGTGATTTATTCGATTATATTTGGGTCGTTTCTTCCACCCGTGAGCGTCAGCTGGAGCGGATTTGCAAGCGGGACCGGTTGACTGAGGAAGAAGCCGAACGGCGCATTGCCGCCCAGTTGCCGCTGGAAGAAAAAGAAAGAAAAGCCGATGCGGTGATTTATAATAATAATGGTTTGGAAGCCTTGGAAAAACAAGTGGTCGATTTATTGAAGACTTTGGAGTGATTTTTTTGGAGGAACGGCAGGCTGGAAACCGAAGCTGGGCGCTGCTTTTAGTGTTGTTCATGATTATCTGGCATAAACCGATTTTAAAAATCTTTTTTGTCTTGGAATATCAAGATGAAATCATTAAATATAGCGATTTTCATAATTTGAATCCCTCCATGGTCAGCGCGATGGTCTTTGTGGAAAGCCGTTTTAACGCCAAGGCCGTTTCTCATAAAGGAGCGATGGGGTTAATGCAAATTATGCCCCGCACCGGCGAATGGGCGGCCAAGGAAATGGGAGCTGAAAAATTTAAGGTAGCCGATTTATTGAACCCCGAACAAAATTTAAAAGTGGGGACTTGGTATTTGGCATATCTTAAAAAGTATTATCAAGACAACGATTATTTGGCGTTGGCTTCCTATAACGCGGGACACCGGAACGTATCCCGGTGGATCCGGGAGGGGATTTGGGACGGCGATTACGTTAAAATTGAACAGATTCCTTTTCCGGAGACTAAAAAATATTTGATCAAAATTTTACTTTTTAGAAAAGTCTATCATTACCTTTATCCCGAATTGAACCGGCCGCGGATTGATAAAATAGCCAGTTTTAACTTTGGGTTTTTCCCACAGTTGGGAGTGGGTCCTGCTTACGACTTTGAAGCTTATTTTGATAAAAAATCTTGGAATGGAAATTTTTTTATTATTTCTTAGATAAAGATTTGAAAGGGTAAACGATGCCGAAAATTGCCGTAACTTCGTTGGGATGCGCCAAGAATTTGGTTGATACGGAAATAATGTTGGGTCAATTGAACGAAGCCGGTTGGGAGGTTACCCAGGATTTCCAAAGCGCGGAGTTGATCTTGGTTAACACCTGTGGTTTTATTGAAGCGGCCAAACGGGAATCGATCGCGGAGATCCTGAAAATGGCCGAGTACAAAAAGCCGGGTTTCGGCAATTGCCGTAAGTTAGCGGTTGCCGGTTGTTTGGTCCAGCGTTACGCCGCCGAATTAAGCAAAGAAATACCGGAAGTGGATTTTTGGATAGGACTGGGACAGATCGATAAGATCGTCGCGATCATAAACGGCGAGAAATGCCCCGATTTCAGCGAACCTCCCTTTTTAAACCAGGCCAATTTACCCCGGTGGCGGGCCACGTTAAAACATACCACTTTCATCAAAGTCGCCGAGGGTTGTGTCCGTAATTGCGCTTATTGCGCGATTCCCCTAATTAAGGGAGGTTTTCGGAGCGTTAAACCGGAGGCGATTATCAATGAAGTTAAACAAATGGTTGATCAAGGCGTTCGCGAGTTTAATTTGATCGCCCAGGATCTGACGATGTACGGTTATGATTTGGAACCGAGGACCAGTTTGCCGCGGTTACTGGAACGATTGATCGTCGAAGCCAAACCGCCATGGATTCGCTTATTATACGCCAACCCCTTCGGGGTCGGCCCCGAGTTGTTAAAAATGATCGCGGAGGAACCGAGCATCTGCAATTACTTGGATTTGCCGTTTCAACACATTAATGCCAGGATTTTAAAACTGATGAACCGCGTCGAGAGTCCCGAATTGCTCCGGGAAAAGCTGGCTTTGATCAGGGAGATAGTCCCGGATATCGTCTTGCGGACTACCTTTATCGTGGGTTTCCCTACGGAGACGGAGGCTGAGTTTTTAGAATTAGCCGATTTCGTCGCTGAAGGAAATTTTCAACATGCAGGAGTTTTCGCCTACAGTCGCGAAGAAGGAACTAAGGCTTATTCGCTACAACCTCAGATCAGCGAGAAGATTAAACAGCGCCGCCGGAAATTGCTCATGGAGAAACAGCAAAAGATTTCCGCCGCGTTTTTAGCGCGAGAAATCGGGAAAGAAGCCCTGGTTTTAATCGACAAAATACTTCCCGACGGAAGAGCGGTCGGACGTTCGACGGCATTCGCCCCGGAGGTGGATGGGGTTATTTATCTGGAACGGACCGGCCGTCAACCGGGCGAGTTTGTGAAAGCCCGGATTACCGGCAGCGGCGCCTATAATCTTACCGCTGTGGAAATCGATAGTTAGGATGCTATGATCAGAGTTAACAGCCGAAGCGAAAGGTTCGCCTGGTTGGGGGAGTTAATGATGAATTTGGCAAATTGGATCACTGCGTTTAGGATCTTACTAGCGCTGCTATGTGTGGGGATTTTATTTTGGAATATCCCGGCCAGAGATTTGTTGGCGGCGATCATTTTCATTATCGCCGGCCTCACCGACGGCTTGGACGGCCATCTAGCCAGGACGCGCAAGGAAATCACCGCTTTCGGCAAGTCGTTCGACCCCTTTGCGGACAAGGTGTTAATCATTCTTACCATTGTGGTCTTGGCTAATTTGAATCGGCTGCCTTGGGCGGCGGTTTGGATCATCATCGGCCGGGAAGTATTAATCACCGTTTTACGTTATTTTGCGGGGAAGAAAGGTTTATCGGTGGCGGCCAGCCCTTGGGGCAAACTGAAGACCTTCTTCCAAATAATCGCGGTTTCTCTGGTTATGCTGGATCAGTTTATCCCCTTTCCTTTGGGGATCTGGGTATTATGGTTCGCCGTATTCTTGACGGTGTGGTCCGGGATCGATTATTTATGGCTGTGGCGGGCCGCTTTTATTCAAGGTTCTAAAGAAAGTTTTTCGGCAAAGTGAACCGATTCGCGGAGGGGCGATTTCAATCACCGACAATCTGCTCCGCCTGTCGGTGGGATTGGAAGAGCCGGAAGACTTAATCGCCGATTTGAATCAATAATGGTTGGCCCGTACTGGTTAGATAGTCGCAATAATTCCGATCAA